>NZ_CALFIG010000254.1 GCF_937876455.1 uncultured Flavobacterium sp. | reverse complement strand
AAGACTTTTTAATAAATCCAATCTCTTATAAGGATTAGCATTAGAAACCATAAGAATGCAATTTTTAGTAACTCTTTTCAATTCTTAAGAAATTTATGAAATTTTATCCTAAGAATCTTTTGAACATAAAATTCCATCAAAAGTTCCTTTGTCAATGCAAAAATCAAAAATTTTATCCTTAAAAGGAATTTTAATTTTTGGTAAATTGGAAGATTCTGTTAGACATAAATAAAAAATTAAAGCTGTCCAACCAATAGCAACTACTAAATAAAAATTACGCGCCGATAAGTGTTTTATAGTCCTCACTTGACAATAATAAATCCCATTCTGCCGAGTTAGAAACTTTAACTTTAACCATCCAACCTGCTCCATAAGGATCAGAATTTACAGTTTCAGGATTAGATTCTAAGTCTTCATTAAACTCAATGATTTCACCAGATAATGGTAAAAACAAATCAGATACGGTTTTAACTGCTTCTACAGTACCAAAAACTTCGTCTTTTTCTAATGTTTGATCTAACGTTTCTACTTCTACATATACAATATCACCTAATTCTCTCTGTGCAAAATCAGTAATTCCTACTGTTGCAACATTTCCTTCCAAAGAAACCCATTCATGATCTTTTGTGTACTTTAAATTTGCAGGTATGTTCATAGTGTTGAAAATATTATTTATTGAAATCATTAATAGTAAATACTATGCAAATTTATCAATAATGTTTGTGATATACAAATATATAGCTTTTTTCTTACTTTTTTAATTTCCGAAATTATATCTAATGGTTAATCCAGAACGTACATTTGTAATTGGAAAGGCTGTGGAAATAACTGCTTTAGAAAACTGATGGTCATAAAAGAAAATTGCAGTTAAATTTCTGCTGAACGAATAATCTGCAGTCAATTTAAATGTCCAAATATTTTGACCTCCGCCTAATTGATTATTGTTATAGTCTAAATAACGTACAATAGTCATATTTTTTCTTAATGTAAAATCTGCTTTAATATTAATATCGCTCTTTATTAGACCCGAAGCATTATCTGCTAGTTTTGAATTGATGCTCACGTCTTTTATACGATAACCTATACCTACTGTATAATCGTTACCTTGCACTTCGGTAAGCAAATTATTATCAAAACTCATATTTAAGGTTCTATCTTTTTTAACTTCTGCTAAAATTTTTAAGGAACTTTTTAATTCAAAATCAATTCGCATTAAAGGATTGAATTGTTCGGTCAAATTTACATTTGAAGTAAGTATTTCAGGATAAAAGTTTCCGTTACTATCAATAGGGTTTGGATTTAAATTTGTTCTAAATGCATTTACGCTATAACTCGAGCGGTATCCATGTTGAATAGAAAATCGCTTGAATTTATCTTTAAACCATTCCAACTTCATCAATCCAGTATATTTTAAAGTCCAGTTTGGTAAGGGAAAATTATAAAATAAGCCTGTACTAACTTTAGATGTATTCATACCAGAATATGCGGCAACAAAAGCTGGCAACAATACTCTTTGACTGTTTTTACCAAAACCTACAGGATATCCTTCTGTATCCACAGGATATGAAGTAGAGCCATAGTGCTGTTCCGCTAATCTTGTTGCAATAGCAAATCTATTTTCTCTGAATTGATCAAAAACTTGTGATTGATTTGCATCACTTGAACTAAAAGCAGTTTTAATTAATATAGTGGAAATATTAAAATTACCCGTGCTATATGGCGAGCGGGAATTATATACTCCATTTACCACATCAAATTGTTCAGAATAATTAGTAGAATAATTACGCTCTGCATTAATATCAATTTTTAAATCGGTAAGCGGTTCCAGTTGTGCCGTGTAATCTAATTTTTTGGTTTTAACTTGGGTATAATTTTGATTAAACTCAGGATAATTTGTCAAATAGCCATATTTAGCTGCTTCATACCTAACATCTGCTTGGTCTCCAAAAACAAAGCCTAATGTAGGTTTAGATGTGCCGAAAAATCCAAGTCCTGGCAAATAACCTGGCAACATTGTTCCACCATTTTCAGTATAATTAGCTTGAATGTTTTTTACACTTGTTACTAGTCCTATAACAAACTTAGAAAATACATTTCTATCATCTGACGGAGCTAATTTGGCAGGTGCAGGTGCTAATTTTTCACCTGGTTTTGGTGGTGTTTTTTTAGGAGGGGTGGCTTTCTGTTGCTTCTTCGCTGTGAGTCCAATATATTTATAAAATGCATCCATATTTAACGTAGCATTTAATTTATGTGAACCTGCGTTTTGTATCGTATTTCCTAATTGATAAACCGTTCCGTCTACCGTTTGAAATGTTGCAAAAGCATCAGAAGAACGTTGCCAACTAAAATCTCCGGTATAAATATAGGAAGACTTAACAAATGACAAAGCTGGAATTTTATTTATAGGCAAATCATAATTTACCGTAATTTGCTGATTATGTGTATTTGGTGTTCCAATATTCCAGTAGTCATGCCAAATATCTAAATTATCAATAGGTGTATTCGTAGCGTCAAAATAATTTCGAACGATATTTGAATTAGCAGCGGTATAATTTACTTTTAATGCTTTTGTGATTGGAAAATTAAACCCATATTGGTAATTAAAGAAATAGTTTCTTCTATACAACGGATCTAAGCCAATTCCCTGAACATCAACTAGTCTAAATTGTTGTCTATTAAACTGTCTAATAATATTTGAACTAAAAGAAAGTGTGCTTGGTAATAAGTTAAAATTCAAATCTGCAAGCATTTTATAATACCCACTTTTTTTGAAGAATTTACTTTTCTTAAACGGTTCAAAAGCAAGTGGTTTAAATGCATAAGCATAATCAACAGCTGTTTTTTGTTGTTGGTCTACAAGACTCTCAATTTGAAAATCATGGTGTTTCATTTCATTAAATGAATACGAAAAAGTAAGGTTTTCTATATCGTAAAAATGTTGTTTTTTTCCTTCTCCTTTTTCTTTCTTTACACCTATAAAATTAATGCTTGAGCGTTTTGTGTAATCGATTGCTCTATTTGTAATTTCACTTCTTCTAGCTTCTGTAGGTGCCGCAGCTAAAATTTGGTTTAGTTCAATATCTTGATACAATGGATCATATTTTGGGGTAATAAATTGCTCTCCGACCGCATAGTTAAAAGGCAAGGTTATTTTCCATTTTTTAGGTAATAATTTTCCAATATTTAAATTAGTCACCAAATCATATTGTTTCAAATTTTCTCTACTTCTTTCATTTGGACCTTGTTCAATTGAACCAAATCCAATGGTACTCATTTTACCTGTTGCAGAAACAGTAGCTAAATCGGCAATATTTGAATCTAAATTTGCTACCGCTGCATATCCACCTTTGTTATCCATATCAGACATACGAAGTTCATTAAACCAAACTTCACCACGAATTGGGTCATTTGAATTTGGATTTTTTACTCCAACCATTAATGTACGTACTAAGCCGAAATTTGGATTTCCTTTTATACCTATATTCATTCTATCATTAGCAGATCCTAGTACGCTTTCATTTAAAAATCCAATGCCATTTACATCAGGTACAATGGACGGATCTCCTGCTAGTTTCAAACTTTTTAATTGGGTTAATAATGAAAGAGGTACTTCAATTTCATTTTCGGCTGGCCAAACAGCATTTGGTGAATTATCTCCAAAAGGACTGAGCTTTAATGGCATCTCTATTTGGTAAAAATTATCTGTGAAATCATTTCCTAAACGAATAAAGGCAACCATTTGGTCATCTTGTAACGGTTGTGTCTCTGTGGGTGGTTGCAAAGCCTCAGCATGCAAAAACATTCTTAATTTTTTATACTGACGCATATCTACACTTACATTTTTAAATACAGAACGCGCATCTCCTTTTTCTAACCCTCCTAAATCGGGTGAATTGGGATCTTTTTTATATACTCTTAATGATAATGATTGCTCATTTTGATTAATAACCGTATTGTTATTATATAATTGTTCTCTAACCACTCCAGGTGGTGTTACATAATTTATTGGTGCTCTGTTTCCGTTTTCTTGAATATTAACTGCCACTACGTCAAAGCCTGTATTGTCATCTACGATTGTAGGGTCTGTGACATCCATAGTGTTTGTGTATCTTCGCCATTCACCTCTTACTAAATCAAGTGTCCCAAAACGAAGCGTAATATCTTCGTTAAACCCAGTTAAAAACATTCTCATAAAACGAATGGTTCTAAAATCAGTTATAGGTCCTTCAATATTTGCTGCCGTTGCTTCTAAAATTGGGATTTTATATTGTATCCATCTGGCCGTTGTAGTTTGACCATTCGCCATTGTTTGCGTCGTTTCCCTAATATCTGCTACATAATTTTGACCAATTTGTGGATTTGGCGCAATAGGTACGTTAAACTTATAATAGGCATTAATAGTGTTCATTGTATTGTCCCTATTAATGTCTTCAACGTCTGGCAATGTTGTATTTCCTCTATTTGTATCTGTAACATTTGTAGGGGAATTATTTTCTACACCATTATAGTTTTTATAGCGTTGCAATACATCTCCAGTTGTGTTTAAATAATACTCATAATTATCTGCAGAAGGGTCTGGATTACCTGCAAAATCAGGATATTTTATACGTTCTTCTCCATCATTTAAACCATTAAGGCCCACGTCTTGTACTTGTCTGTTTGCTTCATTAGTATCAAAGGCATAAATCAATGATTGAGACGCTGGAACTTTTCCCCAGTTTGATGCAATTGTTGGTTGAATGCCTCCGCTTTCTGGCAATCCGTTTTCGTATAATTTTCTTCCGTCTTTTAATACATCTTCACTTATTTCACCTAAATTCAAGGTTAGTGTTCCTGTGTTAGTTGGTGTTTCTGTATCTCCTGGATTACCTACATAAGGGTCTAACATCCAAAATTGCACATACTCTACATTTGCTTGTTCAAAATTTGTCGTATTTATAGCGCGCATGATTCCTCCCCAATTAGTTGGGGCAGCAGTAGGTGAAAACTGACCATTTGGTGCAACAGTTGGATTGTAATTGTAAGGCCCTCTTTCTCTTGGGTAATAGGTTAAATCTAATGTGCTGATAACATTTGTTTGTCCTTGAGCTATATTAACATTTGGAAAAAGTTCTTGGCTAAAAATGCGTCGCGTTTTATTGGAAGACAAATCATTATTATCTATACCTGCTGGAGCTTGTGTATAAAATACAGGGTCAATTGCATACCAAGATAATTTAGCTCTTTTATACCCATAATCTAGCATTCCTTCTGGAAATTCTCCTCCAAAACCTACTGGGACACTTGCTAAAGTCCATGACAAAGGCGATTTTAAATCAATATTTGATTGTGAACCTTCAAAATCATCAATATAAGTAGTGGGTTCGCCATTAAAACTAGCTGCTTTAGGTGCATTTGGAAATAAATAAGCAAATTCGCCTCTAAAGGATAAATTTGAAGGCACTTCCGTTTCTACGTTTGGCAACTTATTGGCCAAACGTGTTAAGAAAGGTAATTCTGTAAAAAAGTTTGTATTAAATCCAATAATAGTATTATTAACTGATTCTTGATTATAATCCGCTTTTTGTGTAAATGGTCTTTCACTCATTTTCAAGAATGTCCCTGCTAGTAAGAATTTATCATTAAATTTATGCTCTACATTAATTCCATAAAATCTTTTTGTTTGCTGACCAAAAACAGAATTATTTTCTAACGACACTTGTATAGGAGTATTAGAAGCTAATAATGCGGGATCTAAAATATTGACTCTTCCCGCCTGATAATTTACGGTATAATCAACACCTTCTACTAAAGTTCTTCCGCCTGCTGTTACCACAACACTACCTTGTGGTACATTAAATGCGCCCAAAGGTATTCCGTCTCCACCAGTTGATTTAAAACTCCCTTTAAATTTAAATTTATTTTTTGCACTTTCTTGTAATGCCGCTGCTTGAGTAGATTTATATAGTGTTCTAAAAACATACTTTTCTTGGTTAGAATTATAGGTCAAAGGGTTGTCATAATCCTCTGCTAAAGTGGTTAAATCTAATTTGTTAAACAAATGTTTACCAAATGGCTCAACTGTTGTGAAAATAATTCTACCATGTTGTGCGTCTACTGTTATTCCTTGATAAAAGTCAAAAAAACCATCGCCATGTGGTTGTGGATCATTCGTATAATTTAATCTATCAACATTGAGCACACGTAATAATGGCGTATTTTCTACATCTGCAGGTAATGGATCTATTCCTGATTGCGAAATGTAATTAAGCGGTGATGGATCTTGATAGAGAATATTAAATTTAAAATCTTGTTGTTGTAATTGATTTCCGCCTGGTATTTGATAAATATTTTTCATCATCAAATCCCAAACTGGTTCATTTACAGCTACTAGATTCCCTTTTAACATTTTTAAAATCAAAGCTTGGGTAGTAGGTACTCCTGCAGGATCTACTTGTGTAGATTCTACGCCATCATTTGCAAATTCACCCACTTGATATACTTCACCTCCAACGGTATATTGATAGGCTACCGCCAATACCTCATCATTTTGTAATCTTTGATTTAAAGATAAATATCCTAATTGTGGATGAAATGTATATTCGGTAGTCGCTAATTTTCGAGCGTTTTCTAGTTTAGAGTAGTCTTGTCCTTCATTCATGCCCGAAATAGTAAATCCGGTACTTGCTGTCGCAATTTCTCTAATATTTGCATTTAAAAAGTTGGAACCTATTTGACCGGGATCAAACTTATTGTTTTTATTGTCTGCATATGAATTTGGAGGAACGTTTACAAATGTTGGAAATGCACCTAAATCTACACCAATAACTTCACTATCTGGCATCCCTATGAGTTGGGCTTCACCTAAATCTTGTAAGGCAATTATGTTTCTTAAATTGTTGTCTGTTTGTGAAACACGATTTTGTCTATTTGTTATCCAAACTTCTAAACGTGTAATTTGTACACGAGAATCAATAATTGGATAATTTCTTAATGCTTTATCATAATTATTTCTAAAATATTGTGACAAGAAGTAGTGTTTATCTGCATCATAATCTAATGCAAAAAAATCAAATTCTTGAATCGTTCCTCCACCTTGTGAAGTTATAGATTTTGTTTGTGATTTCTGTTCTGAGAAGACTCCTGTTACCGTAGTTTTACCAAACTTAAATTGTGCTTTTACACCAAATAAACTTTGCGCACCTCGTATTAATGAATTTGACAATGGAAAACTTACATTTCCAACTTCTATTTTTTGTAAAATATCATCTTCGGTAGGAGCATAATCTAATTTTAACAAATTTTGGAAAGCAAAAGTAGACTGCGTATCATAATTAATATTAACATTCATTCGTGTTCCTACTTTTCCTTGTAATCCCATGGAAATGCGTTGATTAAAATCAAAAGCTATGTTTCTTCTATTTCGAGGTGAAAAAGAAGGATTATCTTGTTTGGTATAACGCACACCTAAGTCTACCTCAACGGTACCTGTGGGTTTAATATCTATAGAATTGCCACCAAAAATGGCTTCGAAAAATTTAGAATTCACATAATATTTAGGCAATAAATTTCGCTTAGCTTCGGCTGTTCCTTCTTTTTTACCATCTAATGCAGATGTTTTTTGTTGGAAATATTTTCTAACCGATTCTTTTAAAGCTAATTTCTCGTATTCAGCTGGAGTTAAAATTAAAGGGTAATTTATTGAAAATCCATCCACAGATTGAGTATAAATATATCTGTCTGATACAGGATCATAGGTATATCCTTCTAAAATACTCTTAGGATTAGGCAAACTAAGTTGCCCTACAGACGAACCTGTTTTAATGGTATCTTTAGGAGTAGTGGGAATATTTTGCGCAGAAACAACAAAGCCACTAAACAATAAAGCAATTAAACTTACTAATTTTAATCTATATGAAATTCTTTCTTTCAAATTTATAAGGCTTTTAAAGCTTGTTTTATTAATTCTTCAACTGATGCATCAGGCTGTTCAATACAAATTTTTTCTATTACTTTCTCGGCATTTTTTCTCACATAACCTAAAACTTCTAATGCAGATAACGCTTCTTCTCTATTTGTATTGTATGAAGTGTCTGAAATTTCTTCAATTTGATACAATTTTATTACTTTATCTTTCAAATCTAAGATTACCCTTTGAGCGGTTTTTGCTCCAATTCCTTTTATAGATTGAATCGTCCCAACATCATTAGAAGCAATAGACTGAATGATATGCTCTGGCGCTAAAGAAGACAACATAGTACGCGCAGTGCTTGCTCCTACTCCCGATACAGAAAGCAATAATTTAAACAATTCTCGTTCTTTTTTTTCTGCAAAACCGTATAAAGAATGAGCGTCTTCCTTAATTTGTAAAAAAGTAAACAATTTACAATTTTCAGCGTCTCCTAGCTGCGAATAGGTATGTAAAGAAATATTAATATGATACCCTACTCCTCCACAATCAATCACTACGTGCGTAGGTGTTTTTTCAACTAATCTTCCTTGTATGTGTGCAATCATCAGAATTAAGCTTTTTGATGTTGTTTTTTATTTTTTTCTTGTGCATCAACTACAGCAACTGCAGCCATGTTTACCATTTCTTCTACACTTGCTCCTAATTGAAAAATATGAACTGGTTTTTCTAATCCTAGCATAATTGGCCCAATAGAAACGACTTTGTCTAATTCTTTAAGCATTTTATAGGTAATATTAGCCGCATCTAGATTAGGAAAAATCAGCGTGTTTACTTTTTTATTCGCTAATTTTGAAAATGGAAACTTACTTTTAAGCATATCAGGATTTAAAGCAAAATCGGTTTGAATTTCTCCATCAACAATTAACTCTGGATGATTATCATGTAAGTATTTAACTGCTTGTCTCACTTTAATTGGACTATCGTCTGACGAAGAACCAAAATTTGAAAACGAAATCATCGCAATAACAGGTTCAATTCCAAACATTCTAACTGTTTTTGCTGTCATTAATGCAATCTTGGCCAAATCTTCAGCGCTTGGATTAGGATTAATAGCCGTATCTGATAAAAACAAAGGTCCACGCTTCGTATTCATGATGTTTGTTGTGGCAATTCTGCCTACACCTTGTTGCTTATCTATTAATTGCATTACAGGTTTAACCACATTTGGATAACTTCTAGAATAACCCGTAACTAAAGCATCTGCATCACCCGTATTTACCATCATTGAGGCAAAATAATTACGTTCACGCATCCATTTTTGAGCATCTAATAAAGATATTCCTCTTCGTTGTCTTGTTTTCCAAAAATATTGCGCATATTTTTCTCTGCGTTTGTCCTCTTCTTTTGATTTTGGGTCGATAATTGGGACATCAGCATCAAAACCAATTTCTTCTTTTAATTCTTGTATGATTTCAAGATTTCCGAGTAATATTGGGAAACCAATACCTTCCTCCTGAACAATTTGAGCCGCTTTTAACACATCTAAATGATCTGCCTCTGCAAAAACTATGCGTTTAGGATCTGTTTTAGCTCGATTTGTAAGCAATTTTACAATTTTATTATCTGCCCCTAAACGTTCTAATAATTCATCGGCATATTTATCCCAATCTTGAATTTCATATTGTGCTACCCCTGATGCAATAGCCGCTTTAGCGACCGCAGGAGAAATAGTTGAAATTAACCTTGGATCAAATGGCTTAGGAATGATATAATCCCTACCAAAAATTAATTTTTTCTCTCCATAAGCAATATTTACTTGCTCTGGAACTGGCGTTTTAGCTAGCTCGGCTAAAGCATGAACCGCAGCCATTTTCATAGCTTCGTTAATTTTCTTTGCTCTAACGTCTAATGCGCCTCTAAAAATATAAGGGAATCCTAATACATTATTAACCTGATTAGGGTAATCTGAACGGCCTGTAGCCATAATAATATCCTCGCGCGTGTTTATAGCAACATTATAATCTATTTCTGGGACTGGATTAGCCATTGCAAAAACAATAGGGTCATTTGCCATGGTTAACAACATTTCTGGGGTTAAAATGTTCCCTACAGAAAGCCCTAAAAACACATCTGCACCTTTAATCATTTCGCTTAATGGAGCAGGATCGCATGATTTTGCATAGTGTTTTTGTAAGTCTGAAATGTCTTCTCTGCAAGTGGTAAGCAAACCATTTACATCAAACATGTACACGTTTTCTTCTTTGACACCTAAAAGTGCGTATAAATTAGCACATGCCAATGCTGCCGAACCTGCGCCCGAAATAACCACTTTAACTTTAGAAATGTCTTTTTGTGCTAATTCTAATGCATTTAATAATGCCGCCGAAGAGATAATCGCTGTTCCGTGTTGATCATCGTGCATGATAGGAATATCCAATTCTTCAACGAGTCTTCTTTCTATTTCAAAAGATTCGGGAGCTTTAATATCTTCTAAATTAATGCCTCCAAAAGTGGGCGCAATATTTTTTACTGTTGCAATGAATTCTTCAATATCTTTTGTTCCTACTTCAATGTCAAAAACATCAATATCAGAAAAGATTTTAAACAATAACCCTTTTCCTTCCATTACGGGTTTTGAAGCTTCTGGACCAATGTCTCCTAAACCTAAAACCGCCGTTCCGTTTGTGATAACAGCTACTAAATTACCTTTTGCTGTATATTTATATACATTATTTACGTCTTTTGCAATTTCTAAACAAGGCTCTGCCACACCTGGTGAATAAGCTAATGACAAATCCCTTTGTGTAGCATACTTTTTTGTTGGCACTACCTGAATTTTACCCGGTGTAGGCTTTGCGTGATATAAAAGTGCTTCTCTTCTCTTATTGTTATTTTGCATATACTTACAATTCTATCAACTTACAAAGATAAAAGAAGCAATGAAATAAGAAAAGAATTAATGAAATACTTTTGACTCTACTTAAAATACCAAATCTTCTATCGTAAAATCTTCAGGCAGCTTACCAACACTTTGGAGTTTAATTGCAGCTAATTTTTGAGCAAGCGCAACGCTTTCGTCTAAAGATTTTTTAAAAATTTGGCTATATAAAAATCCTGTCCAAAACGCATCTCCTGCGCCTGTTGCATCTTTAATTTCATCAATAGCTAGTGCAGGTTGCACATAAGGTTGCTTTCCTTCCTCTGAAACCACCACTCCCTTTTTGCCTTTTGTGAAGCAAATTAATTGTGCGCCTAAACTATGAAAATAATTAAATATAAAGGCGTCTGTTTTTTCTTCCCCAAACCATCTTAAACAATCATCTTCGCTTAATTTTACGATTGGGTTTGTTTGCAAATAGGATGCAATTACTGCTTTAGCTTCTTCCTTATTGGGCCATATTTTTTCAGCATAATTAATATCAATACTTGTTTGTAAACCCAATGATTGCGCTTTTTTAGCCAATGTTAATATTGTTTGTTGCGCTGGATTTTTACTCAGCGCAAAACAGGTCGTATGAAAAATTTTAGCCTGCTTAAGTTTTTCCTCTGCCACTTGCGACTCCAAAATTTGGGCATCAGCTTGTCTATAAGCAACAAAGTCTGGTGTCGTTGTAGATTTGGAAACAAAAATTACAGATGTTGGATGTGTTTCGTCTTGTCGTAAAGAGGAACAATCTACTCCATTTTTTTGTAATTTTTCAACAATGTAGTCTCCGAAACCATCTTTGCCACAAGTAGCTACAAGCAAGGAGTTCAAGCCAAGTTTTGATGCATTCACAGCCACATTCGTGGGCGAACCTCCCAAAAATCTATGGTAGTTTTTTGTTTGACAAATGGATGTATCCACTTTATGACCAATACAGTCGATGAGCACTTCTCCAATACAAATAATATCTATTGTTTTCAATTTTATAAGTCTTCTAATTAAAAAATAAGTTGAATTTTTCCTGTATTGCCTGTTCTAAAATTATTGTTGCGGCGGCACTCCAGGCACAAAAAGCGACACCGTTTGGTTCTTGTGTTTGTGTATTGAAATTTTCATAAAACGAAAAATCTACTTTAGCATTGGCCTCATTTATATGAGTCAGTAATGAAGTAGCTAATGTTTTATTTTGTTTCAGCAACGATAATCCCACAAATCCATTTACCATTGGCCAAGACCCACCGTTATGAAACTCGTAAGGATAATTTCTAAATTCATATTTACAATTATCTTTTAACAAATTCCAGTACGTATCTTGTTCAAAAATAGGTGGCCAAAACGCAGGAACCAACTTCAATTCTGTATCTGCAGCGACGTTAATAGCGTGGTTACAAATGGCTTCAGTTGTGCTTTCATTCCCAATCTCTAACAATACAAAAAGGGCATTAGCAAATGCGTCATATTGTGTCTTATAGCCTGAAGGCGAAAATGAACAAGGGAGATACGCTTCAAATTTCACATTAGCATACGCCCGCTCGTGAAATTTTTCTTCATTGGAATGAGGTAAAAAATTAGCTTGTATTTGCTGCGTAACACGTACAATTTTTTCTACTAAAGATTCTTTTTTTTGAAAAAAAGTATAACTTCTTAATGCCCATAAACGAAGTAATTGATCATACAACACATAGCCATCTGTTATGTATTCATCAGCCCAATTTCCAGACAAAGGCACATATACTAAATCTTTATTATTGTATTCCCAAGCATTGAGTAACTGCAAACATTTTTCAATATGTACTTGGTGTTTTTCAATAATCTTTATATCGTTTTTATAAATGGCTAATTGACATACGCCTATAACAAACCAAGAAACCGCATCTACACGACCTGCTAATCCGCCATAACTTATTTCGACTTTATTTTCTTTAATCCATACATTAGAAGGAATAGTGCCTATTTCATGCTGGTATGTAGCCAAGGTTTCTAACGTGGATTCAAATGTGGCAATAAGTGCTTTGTCGCCAGAGGCCAATGCAGCTAAACCACAAATTACACCGTCTCTAGCCCAAACACGTTGATAATTAGACGTTGCTTCTGCACTAGCTAAAAAACCATGTGGAGTACTTACTCTTTTTAATAAATCAACTGCTTTATGATAGGTTATTGTCTGCACGTACTTGAGATTTTTTTGATTTGATAAACAAAGTTAAAATGGCTGCAATTGCTAATAAAACACCCGCAAATACAATAGCTTGTCGGGGATCATTATGTAAAAAATGTTTTAAAATGTATCCAAAACTCAAGGTTTGAATAAACATAGGAATAACAATCATCATATTAATAATTCCCATGTAAACCCCGTAGCGTTCTTTAGGTATGTTTGAAACTACCATTAAATAAGGAATTCCCATCATGCTTGCCCAACCAATTCCAAAACCAGTTATGGCGGGAAATAAAAGGTATTTATTCGTTATGTATGGAAAAATTAAAAACCCAATTGCTGCAAGTAGTAAACATATAAAATGCACATATCTAGCTGAATATTTTTTGGCTAAATAAGCCAATCCAAAGGCGGTTAAAAAGGTAACAATATTGTACCAACCATTTACCAAACCCGTCCAACTCACCGCTTGTTCATATAACTTACTGTTTTGTTGCGGCGTTGTGTTCCAAACAGATAAGGCAATACTTTTTGAGGAATTTTGCCAATAACAAAATAAGGCATACCACTGAAATAAATACACTAATGCTAATTGCCACATTACTTTTGGCATCTCAACGATAGCTTTAACTATATCAATAAAAGGGGTTAAAAGACTTCCTTTTTCCGCTTGCATTTGAAGCACTTCTTCATCGGTAGGAGGAATTTCTTTTGTAGTGTGTGCACTCCACCAAACAGAGGCAATAGAACACACAGCGCCCAAGAAAAAAGAAGCAAAAACCCATGTGGGTAATTTACCTGTTGTTCCTACAAAAAGTATAGGAAAAATAAATAACGACACGTTAGCTAATGTTTGGCCTAAACCTGTAAAAAAACTTTGTGCTTGAAAGCCTGTAGGCTGTTGTTCTTCATCTAATTTATCTGCAATGAATGCTCTATAAGGTTCCATTGCGGTATTGTTTCCGGCATCTAAAATCCATAACAATCCGGCAGCCATCCATAAAGAGCTACTAAATGGAAATAAAAATAAGGCGATACTACAGATTAATGCCCCAATAAAAAAATAGGGTTTTCTTCTTCCTCCCCATTTTGGTAACCATGTTTTATCACTTAAAGCACCAATAATAGGTTGAATAAGTAACCCCGTCAAAGGTCCTGCCAAATTTAATAAGGGTAATTCATCTGGGCTAGCGCCTAAGAAATCATAAATAGGATTTACCGCACTCTGCTGTAAGCCAAAGCTGTATTGAATGCCAAAAAACCCAACATTCATATTTATTATTTGCCAAAAGCTCAATTTACTTTTTAGTATCATCTTTGAGTTTGTTTAAAAAGTCTTCAAAATTACCGTTATTTATAATAAATTGTCCTTGTTTATCTACTACTGGAATCCCTAAATTAGCCGTACTTATATTTGCTTCTTTTAATTTAGCCAACATTTCTTTTAAGGCAACAGGATCTTTATCAATATCATAAAACACAAAATTAATTGAATTATTCTTTAAAAATAATTTTGTGTCTATACAATGGTGACAAGAATCGCTACCATATACAATTAATACTGTTGATTTAGGCTCTTTTTGCTTTGTCTTTTCTTGTGCAGAAACAACAGGTAGTCCAATAAAAAATAATAGGATGCAAATTATTTTTTTTACACTCATCTTGACTGACATTTGAAAAACAATTCCTGTACCCAAAAAAGAGATACAGGAATTGCATAAATTTAAGTATGAAAAATCTTTGTTAGAATCTATATGCGATAGACAATGATGTTGTTCTACCGTTAATAGATCTTGCTCTAACAATATTGTTAGTATTTTCAGTAATACTTCCTTCTTCCACTTCTGTAATACCCATCGTATCAAATACGTTATTGATATTAAGTGTAGCAGAAAGTCCTTTTGTTAATTCAAAACTCAAGAATGGATTTACATATGCATAACCTGGCATAACTAACTTATTATCGTCTTGTGCATATGATTTTGTTGTTCCAATTACTGAGAAACCAAAGTTATTTTGTTTGTTTTTACCAAATTTATACATTGGCACAACATTAAAGATAAAATCAGCTTGTCTTCTTGGTTTATTTCCATTTAATGATGGTGTAATTACATCGTTAGCAATTTTTGCTTTTGTATAGGTAACACTACCGTTTATAGAGAAATTATTCACTCTATAATTTCCTTCTAATTCTAAACCATATGAATTATATTTTCTTTGAATTTGTCTGATTCCACTTGAACCTCCACCGAAATCCCAATTTTGCTCAGAAACACCTGCAAAGAATGCTGTAGCATAAATAGCCGATCTTTCACCTTTTTGTTTAAATCCAAATTCTGCTTGATTTACCATATCTGCACTTAAACCTGGAACTGCTGCACCTGAATTTAAGATGTTAGCACCAAATAATAAACGGTCAGCATTTGCTCTACCTCCTCTACTGAAACGTCCAAAAACAGATTGTGAATCAGATAATAAATAATTTGCACCAAAAGAGTATGATACATATTTAAAATCATAATTGATTGGTTTTCTATTTGCATTATCAACTACAGAAACACTAGCTTCTGGTCCTTGTATAGTTCCATTATTATCCACATCTAAATTTGTAGATTGTGTAGCACCTGCATAAGTTCCACGTGCTTTTCCAGAATCAAAACGCATACTTACATCAATGCTTAATTTGTCATTTGCTTTTAATTGTCCTGCAACATATGGTGCAGTTATATCATAAGTAGCATTATAGTTTCTTGTACAACAGTTACCCCATGCTGGCACACCATATGCATATAATCCGTTTACAGAATTTGCGCCTGCATTTAATAATGCTGCGTTATCTCCCTTAACTTCCATTAAATAAGAATTCCATAACCAAGACATTGAAATGTTTTGGAATGCTTTATAGTATCCTAATGTTAAATCGAAATTGTTAAATTTCTTAGTTAATTTCATATCATTTGTAAAGTTGTTGAAATTATTAATTTCAGTATCAAATGTATGAATTCTCATTGCTAACGCACTATTGCTAAAGTTTTGGCCTGCTTGTGGACCGTTTGCATAAGTTAAATTTGGCACGCTAAAGCTAGATGCTAAAGCACCACCTGTTGCTACTTCTGCAGGGAATAAAGAAACAAATCTTCCTTTTTGGAAATTTTGTCTGAATTTATCTTCAATTTTCCAGTCATTTCCTAAATCAAAAGCCATTTCTGCTCCAAATGAAGTAGCAATAGGACGCATACCATCCGAAATTGAACTTCTTCTACGCTCACCATCAGCACCTATTGTTAAATTATCTTGGAAATAAGCACTATGAGGCGTGTCATGTAAAATGTTGAAATTTGGTAATGAACTCCATGTTGGATTAGCATTTGTTCCTGATACTTGAACTGGCATAGGTAAATAACCTATTGATTTATCATTTAGGTATTTGAAATACAATTTTACATAACCATTTTCAAAGTCTTTTGTTAAATTTGCTTTAAACTGACCTCCTAAGTTTGCTGTATAACCCGCATTTCTTGGTCCTTCACCTTGTCTGTAAAAACCACCTACGTGAAAACGCAAGCTAGAAGATAATGGCGAACCGTATTCAAAATCTGTTCTGTTATTTCCGTAATCTAAACCAATAGATTGCATTAATGAACCTCCTTCTTTTTTACCATCTTTACTAATAAAGTTGATGATACCCGCTGGAGAGTTTGATGCTACAGTAGATGCAGAACCTCCTCTGATGGCTTCAACTCTTTGTAATGTTTGATCTGCTCTTACGAAGATATCTGCGTTACCAAATGCTACGTCACCAAACTGCATTACAGGTAAACCATCTTCATGAATTTGTAAAAATTTTGCTCCTCCTGAAGCAATTGGAATACCACGAACGGTAATATTTGCATTACCTTCACCTCCTGTAGATTCTGATTTGATACCAGGAGTAGATCTAAAAATTTCAGCTGTAGATCTTGGAGCTGCTTGTTCTATTTGCGCGCCGCTGATAGAACTTACAGAAACACTTGAGTTTAATTTTGTTTTAGCTCCAATAACTCCCGTTACTACTACTTCATCAATTGAAGCTGATTTGTCAGCTAATTTGAAAGTGGCAGTAGTAGCGCCATTAATAACTACTTTTTGTTGTAAAGTAGCATAGCCCATCATCGAAACTTTTACGGTAACCGAACCATTTGACAAATCAGTAAGTGTAAAATCTCCATTTGATGAAGTGGAAGTCGCTTTTGAACCAACAGAAACACTTGCTCCACTGATTGGAAAACCATTCGTATCCGTTACTTTTCCTGATAACGAACCATTTTGAGCAAACGCTTGATTAAGCAATAATATTGCTACAATAAAAAACGTTTTCTTCAAAAAATTAGTAATTTTTTTCATTTTTTAAAATTAATTGGTTAATAATTTTAGTTATAATTAAATTCGAAATTAAAATTTATTGTAGTAAAAAAATGCGAATAATTTATCGAAAACGTTTTCGAAATTACCGAAAACGTTTTCGATTACGTATTTATTTTTTTTGCATATTTGTAAAATGAAAAACATAACGCTAAAACAAATTGCGGAAACATTAGGCATATCCATAACTACGGTTTCAAAAGCCTTAAAAGGATATACCGATGTGAATGAAAACACAAGAAAGTCGGTTTTAGAATTGGCTGAACGTCTTCAATATATGCCCAATAGTTTTGCCGTAAATCTTCGCACACAAGAATCAAAAACCATTGGCTTAGTGATTCCTGAAGTGGTGCACCATTTTTTTTCAAACGTAATTAGAGGGATTATTGAAGAAGCCGAAAAAAACGGTTATTTAGTTATCATCCTACAAAGTAGTGAATCGGTAGCGTCTGAAAAAAAACAAATAGAACTCTTGGTGCAAAAACGTGTCGATGGAATTATTATTTCACTGTCTAATGAGTCAAATAACGAAACCTATTTATCACAAATTATTACAAAAGAGATTCCGCTAGTACAATTTGATAAAATATCTAAACTCATTCCTAGTTCTAAAGTGATTATTAATGACCAAAAGGCTGCTTATCATGCCGTATCTCATTTAATTGCAAAAGGCTGCAAAAAAATTGCTCATATTCGTGGACCCGTAAACCCGCAAAATGCAATTGACCGTTTTTTAGGCTATAAAAAAGCATTAGAAGATCATAACATTTCTTTTGACCCTAAATTAGTTTATACCTGCACAGATGTTACTTTTGAAGAAGGTAAAACTTTTGCCGAACAAATCATTGCGAGTCATCCCGATGTCGATGGTATTTTTGCCATTACCGATTTAGTTGCTGTGGGTGTATTAGCCTACTTTAACGATCACAAAATTCGAGTACCCGAAGACATAAAACTTATAGGATTTAGTAATTGGTTTATGTCGCAAGTAGTTTCGCCAAAATTAAGCACCGTTGACCAACCTAGTTTTGAAATGGGCAAACAGGCATTCAATGTTTTGTTAGAAGAAATTAATGCAAAGAAAAAAGGCATTACTTTTTCGCCAAAAACAATTGAACTAGACACGACGATTATTGAACGAGAATCTACTTAGCCTTGTTTAAAAAACTAATATTTCGCGTCAAGCCCTCAAATTTAGTGCGCTTTACTGCCGAATTTTTAAATACTTTATGAAACGTTTCTTGGGTAAGTTCTTCCCAATCTCTTTTTGTGAAATCAAGCAATTCGGGTTTGGGATGAAATAAAGGTTCTTGATGTGGTGTAGCAAATTTATTCCATGGACATACATCTTGACACACATCACATCCAAACATCCAATCGTTAAACTTGCCTTTCATGTCTTCGGGCAAATTCTCTTTTAATTCTATTGTAAAATAAGAAATGCATTTACTGCCGTCAACGACATAAGGCGCTACAATAGCCTCCGTTGGACAAGCATCTATACAAGCCGTGCAGGTACCACAATGGTCTGTTGTGGGTGTGTCATAGGCTAATTCAAGATCTACAATTAATTCGGCAATAAAATAAAACGACCCTACTTTTTGTGTAATTAAATTGCTGTTTTTACCCACCCAGCCAAGTCCGCTTTTTGCTGCCCAGGCCTTATCTAATACAGGAGCAGAATCTACAAAAACTCTCCCGTTTACTTCGCCTATTTCTTGCTGAATAAACTGCAATAAAGCGTTTAATTTTTCCTTAATAACAAAATGGTAATCTTCGCCATATGCATATTTTGAAATTTTGTAACTATTAGGATTTTGTTGCTCCGTTGGATAGTAATTTAACAGCAACGAAATAACGCTTTTTGCACCATCAACAAGCAATCTGGGATCTAACCGTTTGTCAAAATGATTTTCCATATAGCTCATTTGTCCATGACGGTTTTCATTGAGCCATTTTTCTAAACGCGGTGCTTCTTGCTCTAAAAATTCGGCACGAGAAATGCCACAAGACAAAAAGCCAAGTGATAAAGCCTTTTCTTTTATTGAATTTGTATATGTGGATTTAGAAATCAGAATTTTGATGTTTGATGTTTGATGTTGGGTGCTTGATGTTGGGTGTTGGGTGTTTGATGCTTGATAAATCTTAGTTTAATTTTGCCTTAAAAGCCAACGTTTTATTCATTAATTCAAAAGAATAAAGGTAAAAAAAAGTAAACCTTTCAAATTTAAATTAAACAGTTTGTCACACTTAAAACAATCCGCCTTGAATATTGGTATTTATTTTCCCTAAATGCTTGTATGCTTTTTCGGTTACTTCTCTGCCTCGTGGAGTGCGCATTAAGAACCCTTCTTGAATTAAAAAAGGTTCGTACACTTCTTCTAATGTTTCGCCATTTTCGCCTACAGCAGTTGCCAGTGTCGTAAGTCCGACAGGGCCTCCTTTAAATTTGTCAATGATTGTAGTTAAAATTTTATTATCCATTTCATCAAGACCGTGTGCATCTACGTGAAGTGCCTTGAGCGCATAGCGTGCAATTTCGGTATCAATAGACCCGTTGCCTTTTATTTGTGCAAAATCACGTACGCGTCTAAGTAAAGCATTTGCAATACGTGGCGTACCTCTGCTTCGGCCTGCAATTTCAATAGCCGCATCAAGGTCAATAGGCACATTTAAAATGGAAGCGCTTCGTTCTACAATTGTGGCTAAGAGTTCTTTGTTGTAATATTGCAGCCTGCTTTGGATTCCAAAACGCGCTCGCATTGGTGCTGTTAATAACCCTGAACGCGTGGTAGCTCCTACAAGTGTAAACGGATTCAAATTGATTTGGACCGTACGTGCATTAGGTCCACTTTCTATCATGATGTCAATTTTATAATCTTCCATAGCGGAGTACAAATATTCTTCTACTACGGGAGACAATCGATGAATTTCGTCTATAAACAAAACATCTCGAGGTTCTAAATTTGTTAACAAACCCGCCAAATCGCCTGGTTTATCGAGTACCGGCCCCGATGTAATTTTTATCCCTACACCTAACTCACCAGCTAAGATAGTGGCAAGTGTTGTTTTTCCTAACCCAGGTGGACCATGAAAAAGCGCATGATCTAGAGCTTCACCTCTGAGATTAGCGGCTTTTACAAAAATTTTTAAGTTTTCAAGAATGTGTTCTTGTCCTGCAAAGTCATCAAAACTAAGCGGACGCAAAGCGCGCTCAATATCTAAATCTTGCGGAGAAAAATTGTCCTGAGTTGGGTCTAAATGTTCATTCATAAACACAAAGATAAGTAGAAGTTTAAAAACCTACTGCGTTTTATGAAAATAAACCCGCAAGTTTTTAGCGTTGGTGGTTTTGGTTAATTAGGGTTTAACTACCACGCGAAAGATTAGCTACGCTGAACTTCGTTTCGCGCGGGAGCGGGACTATCCGTTAGAGGACATATCCGCGTCAACGGGTTATAGCTTGATTTTACCAAATAGCACTAATATACCTAAAACAATAAAAGTTATACCTCCTATATAACCACCAATATCTTTTGTTAGAAAAGTTTTATTTGGGTGTTTATAAGTGTAGTAAGTAAAAAAAACACCCACTACAATTAAGCTTATTGCTTTTAAAATATTCATGCCTTTATATTTATTTTTAATACCTGTTACAACTTCGCAAAATCTCCTGACTTTGAAGAGCGGGGTTTAGTTTAATTAGAACTCTTTGCAGAGCTGGAGTCGAAGGTGATTCTCCATTTTAATCTCTCTAAATCCTTATAAGTTAAATCAAAACGTTTAATAAAAATTTGTTCTTTAAATAGTTTACAAGTTCCATATTTTGACAATGAATCCTCATTTATAATAAATATTCGTAATATTTTATCGTGATTTCCCTTTAAGTATATATTCCATTTATTTTGAGTTCTGAGTATCTCTTCACTATTTGGACGAACGTCATAGAGAGTTATTTTATCACAAGAAGTCAAATCTGGAATAGAATCGTTCAAATTCATTATTTGGTAATACTGCCTTATGGTATTATGTGTCTTATTTATTAGAATTAATCTTGTATCCCAATCACTACATGAAAAAAAGAAGAAACAGATAATTAAATATTTCATATTATGGTGTTTTATTACTAAATGATGGATATTGCCCAACTCAGAAAAGTTTCCTGACTTTGCAGAGTAATACAAACCATTTCCGTATTCCTACTACATAATCAAATTTCATTCCTAAACAAATATAACTAAAAGTTTAAAATCACCTACTGTTTTTTCATAAAACGAGCAACTCCTTTCACAATGTAAAATAGCGTATCTTTGCCAAAAAAAGAAAAACATGCTTATATATAACGTTACCCTAAACATAGACGATAGCATTCATGACCAATGGCTTCACTGGATGAAAACCAAACACATTAACGAAGTGCTTGCTACAGGTTTGTTTCATAAAGCAAAACTCATAAAAGTATTGGTAGAAGAAGAACTTGGTGGCACCACTTATTCGGTTCAATATTTTACAGATACTGCAGAAAAACTAAACGATTACTACACCTACCATGCGCCTAAACTTCGCGAGGAAGGTGCGCGTTTGTTTGGTGATAAAATGCTAGCCTTTAGAACAGAACTTGAAGTGTTAGATGAGTTTTTTAGTAATGAAAACTAATTAATTTAAGAGTTACGAGTTACGAATTGGGATTTTAAGAATTTAAAATATATATATGTCTGTAAAAGCAAAAAAACACTTAGGTCAACACTTTTTGAAAGATGAAAGCATTGCAAAAAACATTGCCGATAGCCTTACGCTTTCTGGTTATGACCAAGTATTAGAAATTGGCCCAGGAATGGGTGTATTGACAAAATATATATTAGAAAAACCCACCAAGACTTATGTCATTGAAATTGACAAAGAATCTGTGGCCTATTTACAAACGCATTATTTGAATCTAGCAGACCGAATTATTTCTGAAGATTTTTTAAAATACGACCTCACAAAGGTTTTTGGAAACGAACCTTTTGCTATCATTGGCAACTTTCCCTACAACATTTCAACACAAATTGTGTTTAAAACTCTTGAAATGCGTACGCAAATTCCAGAATTTTCGGGTATGTTTCAAAAAGAAGTTGCCGAGCGTATTTGTTCAAAAAAAGGAAGTAAAGTATATGGTATTTTGTCAGTATTAGCACAAGCTTTTTATGATTGTGAGTACCTGTTTACCGTTCCGCCAAGCGTGTTTAACCCGCCACCAAAAGTAGATTCGGGTGTGATGCGCATGATTAGAAAAAAAGACTTTAAGCTTGACTGTAATGAAAAATTATTATTCACTGTAGTCAAAACAGCCTTCAATCAACGCAGAAAAACATTAAGAAATAGCTTAAAAAGTTTAAACTTATCGGAAAAGTTGCAAGAAGATAGTATCTTTGCACTGCGACCAGAGCAATTAGCTGTTGAAGATTTTATTCAATTAACCAAAAAAATAGCTGCCGATGGAATTTAAAATCAGTAAAGAACTTATCGAGCAAATTGAAAATTTAATTCATGAAAATCAATCTCATGAGTTAGAACAACTCTTGCATGATGTTCACTTTGCTGATATAGCCGAAATTATGAATGAGCTTGAAGAAGACAATGCCATTTATATTTTTAACTTATTAGATTCTGAAAAAACAGCCGAAATACTTCTTGAGTTAGACGAAGAAGTACGTGAAAAAATTCTACGCAATTTATCTGCAAAAGAAATTGCCGAAGAGCTTGACGAATTAGACACAGATGATGCAGCAGATATTATTGCGGAATTGCCTCAGTCTAAAAAAGCCGAAGTAATCTCTGAACTAGAAGACGTAGAACACGCTAAAGATATTGTAGACCTTTTACGTTATGACGAAAATACAGCCGGAGGTATCATGGCTAAAGAGCTCGTAAAAGTAAACGAAAACTGGAATGTGCTTACGTGTGTAAAAGAAATGCGTCAGCAAGCCGAAAATGTTACTCGCGTACACTCTATTTATGTAGTTGATGATGAAGACCGATTAAAAGGAAGATTATCGTTAAAAGACTTACTCACAACCTCTACAAAAACACCTATTAGCCAAGTATATATCAAAAAAGTAGATTATGTAAAAGTAGATACTAAAGATGTAGAAGTGGCGCGTATTATGCAAAAGTATGACTTGGAAGCCATTCCGGTTGTAGATGAATTGGGCAGATTAGTAGGGCGCGTTACCATTGACGATATTATTGATGTCATCAAAGACGAAGCCGACAAAGATTACCAGTTGGCTGCGGGTATCTCACAAGACGTAGAAGCTGATGATAGTGTGCTTGAACTTACAAAAGCGCGTTTGCCTTGGCTTGTTTTGGCACTTCTTGGCGGATTTGTATCGGTACACGTGCTAGGTTTATTTGAACCTGCTATGGAAGGGCATAGAAACTTGTTTTTCTTTACACC
The DNA here is from genome assembly GCF_937876455.1 of uncultured Flavobacterium sp. GTDB lineage: Bacteria > Bacteroidota > Bacteroidia > Flavobacteriales > Flavobacteriaceae > Flavobacterium. The sequence continues at coordinate 40,617 of NZ_CALFIG010000254.1, read as the reverse complement.
TCTTATTGCCGCTATGGCGGGTAATGTAGGTGTGCAATCAAGTGCTATCGTAGTTCAAGGTTTGGCTAATAATTCGTTAACAGGCAGTCTTTGGAATCGTTTGTTAAAAGAATTTTCCTTAAGCTTATTAAACGGGTCTTTATTGTCCTTGATATTGATTTTAGGAAGTCATTATTTATTAGGCTTCGAATTAATGATAGGCATTACCGTTTCTATCGCCTTATTAACCGTAATTATTTTTGCATCGTTAATTGGCACGTTTATTCCTATTATTTTAGACAAATATGGTGTTGATCCAGCTTTGGCAACAGGACCATTTATTACTACTAGCAATGACATTTTAGGAATTTTAATTTACTTCACTATTGCTAAAGCCATTTTAGGATTTTAAGAAGCACTTAGTTAGTGTACATTCGACTTATAGTCGCGCTTTCCGCTTTATTTTATTGCGGCTTTATCCATCCCAAAGCAATAAAGATACCACTTCAATCGCGGCTATACTCCACGTATAGAAGTTATAACCCGTGGAATTGTTTTGATAGATTATAGTTAGTACGCTTTACAACAAGGAGCGTATTTTTATATGAGTATATTATTCTATTTTAGACCTTGAAGGACTGGTATCTAAAACTACTGTACCTTTTTTAGTATATACACAAAAAAAAGACCTTGCAAGCAAGGTCTTTATATAGTGAATGAAATTAATATCTTAGTGATGTAATTCTTCTTCTCCGTCTTTCATTGGAACATTTTGAGGAACAAAATCATCATCATGACCTGGTTTGCTATAGTCATATGCCCAACGGTGTACTTCAGGTAATTCGCCTGGCCAGTTTCCGTGCATGTGTTCTACAGGAGCAGTCCATTCAAGTGTATTAGATTTCCATGGATTTTGCTCCGCTTTTTTACCTTTAAAAATGCTATAAAAGAAATTCCAGAAAAACACCAATTGGAATGCAGAGCCTACTAAAGCAAAACCTGTGATTAATACGTTAACGTCTGCTAATTCATCAAATAATGGGAAGGCAGAATTTGTATAATATCTTCTTGGTAAACCAGCCATTCCTATAAAATGCATTGGGAAGAAAACACCATACGCACAAACAGCCGTTACCCAAAAATGGATATAACCTTGCGTTTTGTTCATCATTCTACCAAACATTCTTGGGAACCAATGGTACACTCCAGCAAAGAAACCATATAATGCAGAAATACCCATTACTAAGTGGAAGTGAGCAACCACAAAGTACGTATCGTGTACATTAATATCAAGTGTACTGTCTCCTAAAATAATTCCTGTTAATCCTCCCGTAATGAAAGTAGAAACTAAACCAATTGAAAACAACATAGCTGGATTTAATTGTAAGTTACCTTTCCATAAGGTGGTGATATAGTTAAATGCTTTTACAGCAGAAGGAATTGCAATTAATAAGGTTGTGAAAGTAAATACAGAACCTAAAAATGGATTCATACCTGAAACGAACATGTGGTGACCCCATACAATTGTTGATAAGAATGCAATAGCAATGATAGAAGTTACCATGGCTCTATAACCAAAGATTGGTTTTCTTGCATTTGTAGCAATAATTTCTGAAGTAATACCTAATGCAGGTAATAATACAATATAAACTTCTGGGTGACCTAAAAACCAGAATAAATGTTCAAATAATACTGGTGATCCTCCTTGATAATGTAAAACTTCACCTTTAATAAAGATATCTGATAAATAGAATGATGTTCCAAAACTTCTATCAAAAATCAATAATAAAGCTGCTGATAATAATACTGGAAATGAAATAACTCCAATAATAGCTGTAACGAAGAATGCCCAAACTGTTAATGGCAATCTTGTCATAGTCATTCCTTTTGTTCTTAAGTTAATAACTGTAACAATATAATTTAAAGATCCCATTAATGAAGAAGCAATAAATATAGCCATAGATACTAACCATAATGTCATACCTAAACCTGAACCTGGAATAGCTTCGGGTAAAGCAGATAATGGTGGATAAATTGTCCAACCTGCAGAGGCAGGTCCTGATTCTACAAATAATGAAACAATCATGATTACACAAGATACAAAGAACATCCAGTAAGATAACATATTCATGAATCCTGATGCCATGTCTCTTGCACCTACTTGCAATGGAATTAACAAGTTACTAAATGTACCTGATAATCCTGCAGTTAATACAAAGAATACCATTATGGTACCATGAATCGTAACTAATGCTAAATAAATATCATTACGCATTACACCTCCTGGTGCTAATTTTTCACCTAAAAATATTTTAAATACCTCAAATGATTCCTCTGGCCATGCAATTTGCATACGGAAGAATAACGATAAAACTATCCCTACTATCCCCATTAACAAACCAGAGATTAGGTATTGCTTAGCAATCATTTTGTGGTCAATACTAAAAATATATTTAGTAATGAATGTTTCTTTATGATGACCGTGATCGTGTGACATACTATTTATATTTATTTAAATCTAAATTTTATTATTTAATAACTTGAGCCATTGTTTTAGTAGTATCTACTACTACTCCCGTTGCTGGTGCTGCAGGATCTACTTTAGGAGCAGATGCTTCTTTAACAGCTGTAGCGATTGTTTTTTGTTCCTTTAACCATTTTTTGTAATCTGCTTCAGACTCTACAATGATTTTAATTTGCATATTGTAGTGTGAAGCCCCACAAATTTTATTACATAACAATAAGTAATCAAATGAGTATGGTTCTAAAGCGGGTAATCCTTTTGCAACAAGTTCTGCGCTTTTTTTAGTTCTAATTTTATTGATTCCTGCTACTTTTTCAACAATCTTTGGATCGTTTCTCATTTCTTCAGTAGTAACCGTTGGTGTGAAAGCAAATTCAGTAACCATTCCTGGAACACAATTCATTTGTGCTCTGAAGTGAGGCATATAAGCAGAGTGTAACACGTCTTGTGAACGCATTTTAAAATGCACTTTCTTACCCACAGGTAAATGTAATTCAGTAACAACTTTATCGTCTTGAGCAGCAGCATCTGCCATATCAACACCTAATGTATTTACGTCTTTAATATATCTTACGTTTGCTTTTCCTAATGTATTATCCTCTCCAGCATAACGAGCTTCCCAAGAGAATTGTTTAGCATACAATTCAACATTGATTACCTCTTCGCCTTCTTCAACATTCATAATATTATTCCAAGTATACAATCCATAAAGAATTAAACCTGCCAAAACAATTACTGGAATAATAGTCCAAATAGCTTCTAACTTACTATTATCGGCAAAGTACAATGCTTTTTGACCTTCTTTTCCTCTATATTTAAATGCAAAATAATGTAATAAAAATTGCGTAAATGTTTGTACAATAAAAATAATAACCATTGATATATACATCAAATTATCATAATCAGTACCGTGCTCTGATGCTGGTGTTCCTAAGACAAAGCTTCCCCACTTAACCAGAGAATAAATTGTAAAAATGTAGATAAAACCAACAAATGCAAACATTAAATATCCATTAATATTATTGTCTTTGTCTGTTGCTACTTCTGAATTTTCAGCAGCTGCTTTTTCTTGTGTTAGACTAAATATTTTAGATAATTGCCAAATCGCAACTCCTAATAAAACTACAATTATAAGTATCAATAAACTGTTCATTTGTTTATTACTTTAAAATATTAATAATGAAAATGTTTGCTTTCCTCGATATACGGATTTCCTTCTGAAACAAGAGGTGCTTTAGTAAGTGCAGTAAATACAACAAAAATAAACAACCCTAAGAAGAATAATACGGAGCTAATTTCAGAAACGCCAATAAACCATTGATCTCCAACTGTTGCTGGCATAATCATGTTATAGAAATCTAAATAGTGACCTGCTAAAATTACAACCCCAGCCATAACAATAACCCAAGTTAATCGCTTGAAATCAGCATTCATTAAAATTAATAATGGGAATAAGAAATTCATAGCTACCATTCCGAAGAAAGGCAAGTTATAATGTTCAATTCTTGTGATGAAATAAGTAACTTCCTCTGGTATATCTGAATACCAAATCAACATAAATTGTGAGAACCATAAATAGGTCCAGAAAATACTAATTCCAAACATAAATTTAGCTAAATCATGTATGTGACTCTTATTTACTTGCTCTAATAAACCTTTTGATTTAAGATATAACGTAATTAATGTAATTACCGTAATACCACTTACAAAGAAGCTAGCAAATACGTACCATCCAAACAATGTACTATACCAGTGTGGATCAACAGACATAATCCAATCCCAAGACATTATAGATTCCGAAACTATAAAGAATACTAAAAATGCTGCTGCAGCTTTATAATTCTTTTTAAAGAAGCTTAAATCTTTAGTTTGATCTAAAGCAATTGAATTTTTTCTTGATATATAACGATATAAATTCCATCCAACTAAAAAGATTACTGCTCTAATTAAAAAGAACGGAACATTTAAAAACCCTGATTTTCCTTGAATTAAATGATCTGCTTTAACAACATCTGCGTCCATCCATACAAACATATGATTGTGACCAAAATGCAGTGAAGCTAATACCAATAAAATAATAAAAATAATTGAACCTGGTAATAAATAACTAGAAACACCTTCCATTACTCTAAATACTATTGGAGACCACCCTGCTTGAGCTGCCCATTGAATAGCATAAAAAGCTAAAGCACCAACAGCAATCAACATAAAGAAGATACAAGCTACATATAACGCTGACCAAGGCTTGTTTTGCAATTGATGTTTTACATGTGCAACATGTTCTTTGTGTTCTGCTACATGATCTACTTCAATTTCTTTTGCTTTAGTAACTACCACGTCGCTATCATGATGATTTGCAACTGGAACTACTGCAACAGCTGTAGAATCATGAGAAACTTCTGTAGAATCAGCTACTTGAGCCATTTCATGATGCATTGAATCTTTGTCTTCATGAGCTGTTGCTTCATGTGTCGCAGCATGTTCTTCTGAATGAGAAGCAGATGCCGTAGCATGAGATTCATGATGTGCACCACCGTGGTGTGCTTCTTGCTCTTTTAATATATTTTCAATATCTTCATCTGTTTTAGGTGTAGTAAAGAAACCATAACCGATTCCTAAAATACCTACAACCATCAGGATAAATGAAAAAGTTTTTAATCTACTTGAAAACTGGTACATATCTATTATTTTCAAAAATGTATTACTATTTTAATTCTGCTTTAAGTTTCAACACATAGTCTGCAACTTGCCATCTTTCTTCTTTTGATAATTGATTAGCATGCGAACCCATAGAATTGATTCCGTATGTAACTACATGAAAGATACTTCCTTCAGTAATTTCTCTATCTTTATAATTAGGAACTCCAGCAAATTTTTCTCTTTTTGCTAAATTTCCTTTACCATCACCTGCTTCACCGTGACAAATAGCACAGTAAATATTGAATAATTCTTTTCCTTTTTCTTCATTTTTTTGTTCCGCTGTTAATGGCGATTTTAATGAAGCTTTTGCTAAAGCATATCCTTCTGGAGTATTAGGAATTTCATAAGGTGTAAAACCTCTTTTAATTGTTCCTTCTGCTGGAATTAAACCTTCTTTGCCTCCCGGAAAAATAGCATGTTCTGAATACGTTTCATAAGAAACCGGCTCATACATATTAGGGAAGAACTGGTAGTTTGGTTTTGATTTGTCAAAACATGATGTGCTTAATAAAGCTACACCAGCTAATACAATACTATTTAAAACTTTTCTCATCACTCCTCTATTTTTCAATTACTTTTACTTCGATAGCTCCTGTATTTTGGAAAAAAGAAACTAATTCTTCTTCATTACCTTGTACACCAACTTCCATTAAAAAATGATCATCAGTTGTTCTTACATCTGGATTCTCTGCTTTTTTGAATGGCCATAATTTACTTCTCATGTAAAATGTAATTACCATTAAATGGGCTGCAAAAAACACTGTACCTTCAAACATTACTGGAACAAAAGCAGGCATGTTTTGGTAAAATGCAAAACTTGGTTTTCCTCCAATATCCTGTGGCCAATCTAAAATCATTACATAGTTTAATAAATTTGCATAAATAATTAAACCTGTTATTCCATATAAAAAGGCACATATTGCTAATCTAGTAGAAGCTAAACCCATTGCTTTGTCTAGTCCATGTACTGGAAATGGTGTATATACTTCTTCAATGTGATGATGAGCTGCTTTCGTTTTCTTAACTGCATCTAACAAAACATCATCGTCATTATATATCGCGTGTATAACTTTATTACTCATAATCTTAAATATTAATGATGATCGTGACCTGGTTTACTATCTCCTCTTTCTCTTTTGAAATTATCTCCAGAAGACTTTAAGATTGTTTTTACTTCTGCTTGAGCAATTACAGGGAAACTTCTAGAATACAATAAGAATAATACAAAGAAGAATCCAATTGTTCCAATGTAGATTCCAGCATCAACAAACGTTGGTTGGAACATCGTCCAAGAAGATGGTAAATAATCTCTATGTAAAGAGGTAACAATGATTACAAATCGTTCAAACCACATTCCTATGTTTACCACAATAGAAATAATGAATGAAAATGCAATACTTGTTCTTAATTTTTTAGACCACATGAACTGAGGTGAGAATACGTTACAAGTCATCATTAACCAATATGACCACCAGTAAGGTCCTGTAGCTCTATTCAGGAAAGCATATTGTTCATACTCTACTCCTGAATACCAAGCTACAAATAACTCAGTAATATATGCACAACCTACAATTGAACCTGTAATCATAATTACAATATTCATTAATTCGATATGTTGAACCGTAATATAATCTTCTAAATTAGATACTTTTCTCATGATGATTAACAAGGTGTTTACCATTGCAAATCCTGAGAAAATAGCTCCAGCTACGAAATATGGAGGCAAAATTGTAGTATGCCAACCCGGTATAACTGAAGTTGCGAAGTCAAATGATACAATTGTATGTACTGAAAGTACAAGTGGTGTTGCTAAACCTGCTAATACTAATGAAACTTCTTCAAAACGTTGCCAGTCTTTAGCTCTACCACTCCATCCAAAAGAAAGGATAGAATATACTCTTTTAGTAAATGGGGTAACGGCTCTATCTCTTAACATTGCAAAATCTGGTAATAAACCTGTCCACCAGAAAACCAATGAAACAGATAAATAGGTAGAAATTGCAAATACGTCCCATAATAATGGGGAGTTAAAGTTTACCCATAATGATCCAAATTGATTTGGAATTGGCAATACCCAATAGCCTAACCATGGACGTCCCATGTGAATAATTGGGAATAAACCCGCTTGAACTACTGAGAAAATTGTCATGGCTTCAGCAGAACGGTTAATAGCCATTCTCCATTTTTGACGGAATAATAATAATACCGCTGAGATAAGTGTTCCGGCGTGACCAATACCAACCCACCAAACGAAGTTAGTAATATCCCAAGCCCAACCAATTGTTTTATTTAATCCCCATGTTCCAATTCCGGTAGAAATGGTATAAACCATACATCCTAATCCCCAAAGGAATGCAGCTAATGCAATAGTAAATACTGTCCACCATAGTTTATTAGCTCTTCCTTCTACAGGTCTAGCAACATCAACTGTTATATCGTGATAACTTTTATCACCAATAACAAGAGGCTTTCTAATGGGTGCTTCGTAATGAGACATAATCCTTTATATTGTATTTCTGTTATTAAATTTCTTTATCGTTTCTTACTTTCACGTGGTAGAACACATTTGGTTTTGTTCCAATATGCTCTAACAAATGATATGATCTATCAGATTCGGCTAATTTTGCCACATCAGAAGTAGCATCATTAACGTCCCCAAAAATCATAGCTCCTGATGTACATGCTGCAGAACATGCTGTTGCAAATTCATTAGTTTCAACTGCTCTACCTTCTTTTTTAGCTTTCAAGATGGTTGCTTGAGTCATTTGAATACACATAGAACATTTTTCCATTACCCCACGAGAACGTACATTCACATCTGGATTTAACACCATACGACCTAAATCGTCATTCATGTGGTAATTAAACTCATCATTCTTATTGTATAAGAACCAGTTAAAACGACGTACTTTATATGGACAGTTGTTAGCACAATAACGTGTTCCAACACATCTGTTGTAAGCCATGTGATTTTGACCTTGACGAGAGTGTGATGTAGCTGCTACTGGACAAACTGTTTCACATGGTGCATGATTACAATGTTGACACATTACCGGTTGGAAAGCAACTTGTGGATTTTCTGAAGGATCTTCCATACTTGTGAAAGTAGAAATAGAGCTCATTAATCCGTCTGCTGATTCTTTTTTATCAATATCACCTGCAAAAGTTTCCTCTGAAGAATAATATCTATCGATACGTAACCAATGCATATCACGGCTTCTTCTCACTTCAGATTTACCAACAACTGGTACATTATTTTCAGCATGACATGCAATTACACACGCCCCACATCCTGTACAAGCATTTAAATCTATTGATAAATTAAAATGGTGTCCTGTTGATCGATCAAAAGAAGTCCATAAATCAACCTTAGATGCAGGCGTTTCTTTATGATCTAATGAAACAACTGGTTTTGGGTTATATAATTCAACCTCACCTGAGTCATTTGCTTTATTGAATACAGATAAAGTAGTATCCTTGATGATATCTCCTCTACCCATTAATGTTTTTTGTAATTGAACACAAGCAAATTCGTGTTCTCCATCTGCCAAAGTAACTGTTGCAGATTGATTTGCATTAAAATTAGCATATACTGTGTAAGCATTAACACCTACTTGCATTTCTTCTTTTAATGCTTCTTTTTTACCATATCCTAAAGATAAACCGATAGTCCCTACAGCTTGACCTGGTTGAATAACTACTGGCACTTTTTCCAACGTAGCGTTTCCTACTTTTATTGAAGTATAACTTCCGTTTAGTCCTCCGTTTGCAACATTCCAGTTTTTTAAACCTAATTTTTCAGCATCTGCCTTAGAAACAGTAACATAGTTATCCCAAGATACTCTTGTAATAGGATCTGGAAACTCTTGTAACCAAGGATTATTAGCTTGTTGTCCATCACCCATGCCTACTTTGGTATACAATACTAAATCTAAACCTGTTGCTTTTGCATTTGCTAATTTAGTAGCTGAAGCAGCATAATTTGCCCCTTGTGCAGTTACTGAACCTGCACCAAGAACAGTGAAACCATCATGTACTGCTTGATTCCATGATTTTCCTCCTAATAAAGCGGGAGCAAATCCTTTTAAGAAATCATAATACGTTGTTGGATTATCTGTCCAAGTTAATAATGCTTCTTGGAATTGTTTTGTATCAAATAAAGGTCTGATGGTTGGTTGCATCAAACTATAATTAGAACGTGTTATCATAACATCGCCCCAAGATTCTAAATAATGTGTAGCAGCTGCAGCTATTGTTGAAATTTTAGCTGTTTCGTCCTCTTTAGTAGAAAACGCAACTGATACTTTTACTTTACCTAATCCTGCAACAAACTCTTTTGCATTTGGCAAAGTATATACTGGATTTACACCACTCATAATTAATGTATGAACTTTACCAGCATTCATGTCTGCTACTAACTGATTCACAGCTTTTGCATCTCCTTTTCTAACTAATTTAGCATCTGTTGGATTAAATGCTTGTGATTGTAATGCATTGTTAATGGCTAAAACCAATAATTGAGCATCTAAATCATCTAAGCCTGTTACTACAACTCCTTTAGAAGCAGAAGCTTTTAGTTGTTGTGCTGCTTTTTCAACATCAGCATCATATTTTGCTAACTTTCCAACAGTTACATTTGAACCTGTAACCGCATTGTATAATTTTACTAAAGCTTTCTTTTGGTCTGCAATAGTTAATGGAATTCTTTTATCAGCGCTTGCACCCGCTAAAGACATATTTGCCTCAATTTGGATATGCTTAGACATTTTTCCGTTTTTAGGAATACGTCCTTTTGCATAGCCTGCATCAAAACCTCCTCCTTGCCAATCTCCTAAGAAATCTGCACCTACAGATACAATCGTATCAGCTTTTGAGAAATCATAATTAGCTAATGCTCTGAAACCATATACTGTTTGAAAGGCATCTAAAGCATTTGTTTCAGAAACCGCATCATACACTACATGCTTTACATTTGTATATTTTGCCGTTAAATCACCAATTAATTTATCAGTTGAAGGACTTGACATCGTATTGGTTAAAACCACAACAGCTCCGCCATTCGCTTTTGCTTCAGATAAACTTGCTTTTACTTTAGCATGAACTTCATTCCAAGACGACTCTTTTCCTTCAACTTTTGGACCTTTAAGTCTTAAATTGTCATATAAAGAAAGTACCGAAGCATGCACTCTCGCGTTCGCTCCAGAAACCGCACCTTGTAATTTATTATTTTCTACTTTTATTGGACGACCCTCACGCGTTTTGATTAAAATATTAGCAAAATCAAAACCATCAGCAATAGTTGTAGCATAATAATCTGCCACACCAGGAATAATTTCTTCTGGTTGAACCACATAAGGAATTGATTTAATTACAGGTCCTTCACAAGCAGCTAACGAAGCAGCAGCTGTACTGAAACCTACATATTTTAAAAAGTCACGACGTGAAGTAGATGAATTTGTTAGATTCTCTTTATCACCTAAAAATTCATCAACTGGAATTTGTTCAACAAATTCGTTGTTTTTTAGCGTCTCAACAATAGAACTATTTTCATTTAGTTCTTCAACACTTTTCCAGTATTTTTTGTTTGATGCCATTGTATATAGATATTAGCTTCTTAAATTAATATTAATAGTGACATTTACCACATTCTAAACCGCCCATGTCAGCAGCAGTTAACTTAGATTTGCCATATTTTTTAGACAATTCTGCGTGGATTTTTTCGTAATAACCATTTTCTTCAACTTTCACATTTGTTTCTCTGTGACAGTTAATACACCAACCCATAGTTAACGGTTGATCTTGTTTCATGATTTCGAAAGTTTCTACTTTACCGTGACATTTTTGACATTCAATACCACCAACTGTTACGTGTTGTGAGTGATTGAAATAAACAAAGTCTGGTAAATTATGAATTCTAACCCATTTTACTGGTTTAGTTTTTCCTGTATATTTTTGTGTAGCTGGATCCCAACCTACAGCGTCATATAATTTTTTGATTTCGCCAGTATAGAATTCTTTAGAATAATCAACATAAGTCGAATCTTTATCTCCTTGGAATTCAGAAATATTTTTATGACAATTCATACACACATTTAACGAAGGAATACCTGCGTTTTTAGAAACTCTTGCAGAAGAGTGACAGTACTTACAATCGATACCGTTATCTCCAGCATGAATTTTATGTGAATAATGAATTGGCTGAATTGGCTCATAGCCTTGGTCTACTCCTATTTGCATGAAATAACCATACATATAGTAAGCAGAAATCAATAGGAATAAAATAGCAGATACTAAAACCAAGAATTGATTTTGAGCAAATGCTTTCCATAAAGGCAATGATTTTGGTTTCTCTTCAAACTCAATTCCTTTTGCTGCAATTACATTTTTTAACAGTTTATTTACTGTAAATAACATAAATACCAAAACAGCAAGAACTAGAATTAAAGCACCTAAGATTATCGTATTTGACAAACCGCTTTGATCTCCACCATCTTTATTTTCAACCGTACCTCCAGTCGACGCTTTAGGTTCTTCCTTAGGTTGCATGGTGTAAGCGATAATGTTATCAATATCCGCATTTGATAATTGAGGAAAAGCAGTCATCGCTACTTTATTGAACTCTTCATAAACCTTAACCGCTTTTGCGTCTCCCGATTTAATTAAATCAGCACTGTTCTTGATCCATTTGTACAACCATTCTTTGTCATACTTATCACCAACACCTCGCAAAGCAGGGCCAGTCATTTTTTGATCTAACTTGTGACAAGCCGCACAATTGGTATTAAACAATTCTTTTCCTTTTGCAGGATCTCCGGCTCCAGCTGCTGGAGCTGCTGCTGCATCTGGAGCTGCTGCCGGAGCAACTGCTGGTTCTTGTGCACTTACAGCAAAAGCGAACACAAATGTTAACGCTAACGAGAAGAAAGTTTTTGAAAACGATTTAGGGTTACCCACCTTTTTCATATTAAAATTGATTACTAACTAATTTGGTATGATTTTAGCAATTCAAACGACTGCATTTATTTAATCACACTTTTATTAAAACTCGGACAAAAATACAACATTAGAATAATTATCAAAACCTTAAATTTATCTTAAAATGTAATTTATTTTAATTCTAAATAAGAATAAATCATTTATTTTAAAACTTAATTATATTTTTGTAGCAAATAGCATTCATTATGAAGACATTAAAAAATAAAGTTCGTTTTTTACTCGTTTTAGCAACTATACTAATTTGGCAAAATATTTTTTCTATGAAGCGTGTATTTTCGTTTCAGCAAGACCCAAAAGTAGAACAATTATTAGCCGAAAAACGAAAAGCAAATGCTGCAATAACGATAAATGATAAATATAAAATTCAAATTTTCTTTGGTTCTATTGAAGACTCTAAAAAAAATCTAACACAATTCAAAAAGGAGTTTAAAAACACGGATGGTACTATTGTTTTTAGCAATCCCTCTTATAAAGTTTGGGTGGGAAGTTATAAATCAAAAATAGAGGCGGAAAAAGCGTTAATTGGCATAAAAAAGAAATTTCCTACCGCCTTATTAATTAACCCAAATAAAAAGTAATTCCTATTTTACTTCACGTAAATTTTACACTATGACTAAAAATTATTTTTTACCCATTTTGCTTACCTTTTTTTGTTTACAATTCTCTTTTTCTCAAAAATCTAAAGACAGTATTAAAATTCAAAACATTGAAGAGATAAAAATCAACTCTACAAAAATTAGCATTAACAAACAGCAACATCCATCGCAAATCGAAGTTATTTCTAAAGCTAAAATTGAATTTCAAAATTTTCAAACTACAGCGGACGCATTAGGAAATTCAGGGGCGCTATTTATTCAAAAATCACAACAAGGTGGTGGAAGTCCTGTAATTAGAGGATTTGAATCGAGTAGAGTTTTATTGCTTGTAGATGGTGTTAGAATGAACAATCTTATTTTTAGAGCAGGTCATTTACAAAATGTCATTACTGTTGACGAAAATTTTCTTGAAAATATACTTATTCAATACGGCCCAACCTCAACTTTATATGGTAGCGATGCCTTAGGTGGTTCTGTAAATATGTTGACAAAAAACACACTTTTCAATACTAATCTATCAGGTTCAATTAGTTCGAGATTTTCTTCTGCAAATACAGAAAAATCATCTTATTTTGACTTAGGATATGGCGGAAAAAACTGGACTTCATTTACTGCTTTTTCATTCAATGATTTTGGCGACATAAAAATGGGTAAAAAGAAAAACCATCATGGCGATTTTTTTGGCGAAAGACCATTATATGTCTCAACAATTAATGGAGTCGATGCAATCATTACAAATGACAACAAATATATTCAAGTAAATTCTGGCTATAAACAATATAATTTCATGCAAAAATTGAATTATAAAACAACTACTGGATTTTTGCATACCTTAAATTTTCAATATTCAACTAGTTCAAACATTCCAAGATATGACAGGCTAACTGATCCCTCCTCTTCTACTGTTCTAAAAAGTGCCGAATGGTATTATGGGCCTCAAAAAAGAGTACTTGGAATTTATAGTATTGAAAAAGAAAACGTATTTACAAATACGGATGTTAAAATTGATTTGAGTTATCAAAATGTGAGAGAAAGCAGAGTAAACAGAAATTTTGGAAACTATAACTTGCAAAACAGAATTGAAAAAGTAGCTGTATTTTCTTTAGCCACAAATTTTGAAACTAAATTAAAAAACGGAAATTTATATTATGGTCTAGAAACTTATTATGACAATTTAAAATCAACGGCCTTTAAAAACAATATTAACACAGGAACTGAAACCTCTTTAGACACCAGATATCCCAATGGAAAAAACCATATGATGCGTTCAGATATCTATTTTTCTTATACATCAAAAAGATACCAAAAAACCAACTGGAGTGCCGGAGCGCGTCTAGGTTATACAAGTTTAAAAAGTACAATTTCAGATAATACTTTTTTCCCCTTACCTTTTTGGGAAATAAAACAAAACAATATTACCTATAGCGGAAATGTAGGACTTGTACATAATGCATCTAAAAATATCATTTTAAAAACAAATTTAAGTTCTGGATTTAGAGTGCCAAACATTGATGATTTAGCAAAAATATTTGAATCTGGAGGTGGAAAGATAATTGTACCAAATAATAACCTAGCCCCTGAAAAAACAGTTACAACTGATTTAGGATTTGTACTAAAAACAGAATCGAATCAACATTTTTTTGAAGGAACTTATTTTTACACAAACATGTATGATGCCATCATAACTGATAAATTTACTTATGGTGGCGCAAGTACACTAATGTATAATGGAACATTAAGCGAAGTATATGCAAATCAAAATAAAGGGAGAGCATATGTTACAGGATTTAACTTAGCATTTAAATCAACTTTAACTTCATCGTTAACATTTGACGGTAGTTATTCGTATACGTTAGGAAGAGTAATAGAAACAACAAATAGACCTTTGGATCATATTCCGCCTTATTTTGGCCGAATTGGTTTAAATTATTCTCGCGAATGGGGAATGGTAGAAGCCTATCTCCTATTTAATGGTAAAAAAGACATTGCAGATTACAGCACAAGCGGAGAAGACAACCCACAATATGCGCCTGCAACAGGTATGCCGGCTTGGGAAACCTACAACATAAAAGCGTCGTCAAAAGACATGTATGGCTTTAAATTTTATACAGGTATAGAAAATATTTTAGACACACAATACCGCACATTCGCTTCAGGGATTAATGCACCAGGAAGAAACATATATGGCGGAGCAAAATATAGTTTTTAAACTATTCTATATAAAATGCAAAATGCGTTCTGAAAATAATCAGAACGCATTTTTTTATAATGTTGATTGAATTAATATTTCCCGCTTAATAATTCGCCTCCAATAGCCGATTTGGGTTCAATGCCTAATTTTTTCATCATTTCATAGGTGGTACAAACTGCGGCTGAAGTTACCGGAATACCACATTCTGCTTGAATTAAATCAATAGCTTCCAACGATGGCATTTGCACACAAGCTGAAGCGACTAAAACATCAACATCTGTTAAATCCAATTGCTTGTAGATTTCCAATAAATTCATTGGATTTTGTGCCGCTACTTCCAAATTATCTGGAATTTCTAAAGCGATACTTTGTTTTACTTTGATGCCTTGATTTTCAATATAATCCACTACCATATCGGTTAATGGTCGCATATACGGCGTAATAATCGAAATTTGTTTCGCTCCCAAAACCTTTAATCCGTTAATTAATGCGCCTGCAGAAGTAACAATTGGCGTTGGAAAATCATTAGCCACTGTTTCTTGGTGTAAATTTACTTCCGACACACAATGATACCCGCGTCCCATACTCATAATCGCTACCAAACAGGCATAACCCATCACATCAACGTGTGCGTCTGATAGTTCTTGTGCGCATTTTAAGCTCATTGCATCCATTGCTTCCAATTCTTCTTTGGTTACTTTTTTCATGCGCATTCTACTGCTATGAAAGGTAAAGCGTTCTGGTAAAATGGTTTCACGTGAACGAAAAATGGCTGGTATTTCGGTTTCCATCGTAACGTTACTTGATGGAACTATTTGGCCTATTTTGTATTTCATATTAATTAGTTTACAGTCCAGTCCCAGTCAGCAGTATGAACACTGAAAACTGCGACTGAATACTTATTTATATCTCTTTAACTGTATTCGTTATAGTTCCAATTCCTTCCACTGTAGCTTCTACCACATCACCATTATGCATCCATTCTTGTGGATTCCTTCCTGCGCCAACACCTGCCGGCGTGCCTGTTGCAATAATGTCTCCTGCTTCTAAAGTAAAAACGATGCTTAAATCTTCTATCAAATCATTGATGTTAAACAACATGAATTTTGTATTGGAATTTTGTTTTTCAACTCCGTTTACTTTTAACGATAGATTCAAATTGTGTGGGTTTTCGATTTCGTCTTTTGTAACCAAATAAGGTCCCATTGGTGCAAAAGTATCTTGTCCTTTAGACACAATCCATTGTCCTTCACGACGACAATCGCGAGCAGAAATATCATTAATTACGGTGTAACCAAACACATAATCCATCGCGTTTTCTTTGGCAACATATTTTGCTTTTTTAGAAATAACAACCGCCAATTCACATTCCCAATCCAATTGTGAAGTCAACTTCGTGTTTTTAATGATTTCGGTATTGGTAGCAGTAACCGTTGTGGGTGGTTTTGAAAAGATAATTGGTTTTGTTGGCAACTTTCCAGTTGTATCCAATGTGCGAGCACTTTCGGCAACATGTTCGGTGTAATTTAACCCAATACCAATGATGTTTTTTCTTGGTTTTTCGATTGGGGCTAAAATCGTAACCTCGTTCATTTCATAAGCGATTTCTTCAAAGAAATTTTCTGGCGTTTCCGCAATTAGTTCTGAAATTTCTGGAATAATTTCAAAGCCCATATCAATTAATTCCAACATGTCGTTTGGTAGTGGGAAATTAGAAATATCGCCAAAATCTTCCATATCAATGACTTGATTATTATGAATGAAGCCTAAACGTGGCTCGGTATCTTTTGTTTTGTAAGTAAGTAGTTTCATGTTATTATGTTTCAAAGTTGCTAAGTTACAAAGTAGCAACGTTTTTTATTGAATTTTATATTGTTATTGAATTGGCTGATGTCCGTTGTTTTCTGTTAATTCTCTTGATTGAAAAAGCCCTAAACTCTCAATTACTGGTAAATCGTTGAATTGAAAAAGACAAGCATCTTCGGTTTCGGATAAATTGTGGTGTTCGTGCCAAGCCCAACTCGGAACACAGAAAATATCTCTTTCCTTCCAATCGAAACGTTGTCCGTTGATGATAGAAAATCCTTTTCCTTTCGCACATTGGTACACAAACGAACCTGTATGTTTGTGAGCTTTCCCTTTGAAACCAGCCGGTAACAATTGCATCGCAGCTCCCATCGTTTGCATCACATGTCCGCCTGTTAACGGATTCGAATATTGCATGAAAATCCCGTCATACGGATTGACTTCATTTACTTTTTGAGCTTCTAATAACGCTGGATAAACATTTTTCCAAGAATATTTGAATAGCGGAGAATACGGTTTATCCCACGTATTATCTGCTGGGATTAATCCTGCGCAGCCATAGGTAATAGGTGAAAAATTTAATGGTTTTACCAATTCTTGTTTGCCATCATAAACCGCATAATCATTCGCTTCCAAAGCATTTACCAATGGAATATCTAAACCATCTTGCCAAATACAGGTTTTTCCACCTTCTTCTACACCATGTTCATGCCAAGTAGAATTTGGAGTAATGACAAAATCGTTCACTTCAAGTATAATTTTATTTCCATCTACAACGGTATAGCCTTTTTCGCCTTCCATAATAAAACGCAAGGCTGAAGCACGATGTCTGTGTGCCGAAGTAAACTCTCCCGGACGTGTAACTTGAATTCCGGTGTACAACCAACCCACTGCTGCCGAAACATCTTTACGTTTGTCGTTTACTAAATAAACAACTCTTCGACCTGCTTGTTCGGGCGTTACTAATTCGGATGATTTTAGTACTAATTCGCGTAAATCATCGTATTTCCACAACATAGGAATCGATGAAGAACGAGGTTCCCAAGGTTCAATATCATTAGCGACAGTCCATAAAGCACCCGCACCAAGCGTTTCCAATTCTTTATAATAGGCTTTTAATTCTTCGGAATCTTGAACTCGTGCTCTTCCATATTGGTCGTCTGAAAAATTATTTGTTTCCATACTTTTTATTTTAAATTGTTGACTTCGAATGCCTCAGTCAACAATTATTTATCTTTATTAAATTCTTCGTGATTGTCTATAAACGTGATTTTACGTGTGGGAGCGGTGTTTACTCTCAAATCGAAAATATCAAATCGGTTATAATGCCCTAAAATATCGTGCATTTGTTTCGGTTGGATGCATTTTTCTAAATCAATTTCGGCATATACTATTCCTTCTTCATCAATTAAAGGTTGCCCGATGACAGCGCCATTTGGACCAATAAAACTTGAGAAAGCTGAACTTTTTCTGTCTAATAATTCATCTACATTTGGCACATCTGCACGTAAAGCATCTTTGATTTCTTGAGAAACCGTGGAACACGACACAATCGTAAATAATTTTCCTTCAAAAGAATGTGCAGCCGCACGAATTTTAATCGCTTCAGCCATATCATAATCTGGTGGTGCAACCGGAAGTGAAATGTAATTCGCAATATGAATCAATTCGCCCTGAGAAAGTAACGTAAACCGTGCTAATGTATTGGTGTTTTCGCCACACGCTAAGGTTCCAATAGGCCCTATTTCGGTATCATATACTTTTAACGAAGAACCATCACCAGAAGTCCACGTCAGTTTTTCGGCCCAAGTAGGCACTAACTTTCTGTGTTTTCCGATGATAACGCCTTTGTTATCAATTATTAAATTGGTATTGTAAATTTCGCCATAGCTAGAACCTCTTTCATTGATTCCTATAACAATATGAATATCGTTTTCTTTAGCAGCCAAACATAATTTCTTGATTTCAGGTCCTGTTACATCAACCGAATTTTTATATAATGTTTCATACCATTTACTGCCTTGAACGGGTGTCATGATCCAATTCCAATAGGGATATCCAGAAATAAATACTTCAGGAAAAGCAATTAATTTTACCTGATTGTTTGCTGCTTCTTTAATGAAAGAAATGGCTTTATCTACTGTTTTTTCTACATTTAGAAATACAGGTGAGGTTTGAACAGTAGCGGCTTTGAATTTTTTGAATGTCATAATTATTTAATTACGAATTGAAAATTATGAATTATGAATTTACTTTGAAGTGAAATAATAATTTAATTTTTGATTCGCTTCTTCTTTCTTCCAATAAATCCCTTCAACAATTTCTTTTCCGTTTTCATCGATATAACCAAAAGCTCCTGCAACATTTTCAATCATTGCGTATTTTTTACCGTCTTTTTGAATTTCAAAATCATAAATTTTATAATAGATGGCTTGCACAACTTCTTTTCCAGATTTATCAATAAACCCATATGTATTAGCCACTGTTTTAACTTTTGCCCAATCTTGATGATGAACATCAAATTGATATACTTTTTTGTAATGTGATGTTGAATTTTGAGCAAAACAGTTTATTGCAAAAAACAACATTAATGTAAACCCTATACTTTTCATATTTAGTAATTTAATATTTATAATTTTTTATTTTATTCTTCATTTCCTCATTAAAAGGTTCGGCTTTGATGCCGTTTCTTTCTGGGTTGAAAGCTACATTTACTAAGGTAACTTCGCCTTCTAAAACTAAATTATTACTTTCGTTTTCAAACTCAAATCCACAAATAATAGAGGAGTTTTTTAGTTCTTTTACCCATAGCTTTTTGGTTAAGATTTCGCCCAAGCGTGCAGCATTTTTGAATTGAATTTTTAAATCAACTGTTGGGATTCCATTAGTTTCGTGCATTTTTGAAAAAGGTCGGTCTAACGCTTCTTCAAACCAATCTTCTACTAAACAATTTAGCATTTCTAAAAATCGTGGATAAAAAACGATTCCGGCGTAATCTACATGTTGGAAACGTACTTTTTCTTGTTTTATAAATTCACTCATTTTGTTTGTTTTCTAAATTATGTGATTCCTCCTTACGTCGGAATGACAAGATTATGTTTTATTCTAATTACTATTTACGAATCACTTCAGCTTAAATCGTTGTATTTTACCCGTTTCTGTTTTTGGCAAACAATCCACAAAATGAATTACTCTTGGATATTTATAAGGTGCTGCCGAGTTTTTAAACCAATTTTGAATCTGAATTTTTAAGGCTTCATCTGCCGTTGCTTGTTCTTTTAAAACAATATATGCACAAACCAACATGCCTCTTTCTTCATCGGGTAAACCCACAACGGCACATTCTAAAATATTTTCATGAGTTAAAAGTACGGATTCTACTTCAATTGCCGCAATATTATAACCAGAAGAAATAATCATATCATCGCCACGAGCAACAAAATGAAAATACCCTTCGTCATCTTGACGGAAAATATCGCCTGTAATATTCCATCCATTTTCGACATATTCGCGTTGTTTTTCCTCTCGGTTTAGGTATTTACAACCTGTAATTCCTCGAACGGCTAGTCTTCCAGCTTCATTTTTTGGTACTTCATTACCTTGTTGGTCAATAATTTTAGCTTCATAACCTGTGATGGCTTTACCTGTAGCGCCGGGTTTCATGTTTTCTTCATTAGACGAAATAAAAATATGTAGCATTTCGGTAGCGCCAATTCCATCAATAATTTTTAGTCCTGTGGCATCATACCAATCTTGCCAAACTTTTAACGGTAATGTTTCACCTGCAGATACACATTTTCGTAAACTCGAAATATCGTACTCTTGAATTTTAGTGGTAATCATTCGCCAAGCGGTTGGAGCGGTAAAACAAATCGTGATTTTATACTCTTGAATGGCTTTCAACAACACATCTGGACTTGGTTTTTCGATTAAAAAAGTGGAAGCTCCGAAATACATGGGGAACAACACCAAACCTCCTAAACCAAAAGTAAAACCAATGGGCGGACTTCCTGTAAAAATATCATTTGAAGTAGGTTGCAACGAATAGTTTGGAAATGCTTCACAAATATTCAAAATATCTTTGTGATAATGTGCTGTCATTTTTGGCAAACCTGTAGTGCCTGAAGTAAATCCAATAAGAGCCACATCCTCAGATTTTGAAGGATAATTTTCAAATACTTTTGATTTTGTAGCCATTAATTTTTCCAATTGACTATTTCCATAAAAACAGGTTTGTTTAAAAAAATCCGATTTTACTAAATGTATTTCTTCTTCCAATTCCTTATCGCACAATACATGTGAAATTTCAGCACAATCAATAATTGTAGTCAATTCTTTAGAACGAAGCAAAGGCATAGTAGCTACTACAATTCCGCCAGCTTTTAAAACGGCAAACCAACACGCTACCATCATTGGGTTATTCGCCGAACGCAGCAATACGCGATTTCCTGATTCTAGCCCTAAATCTTCGACTAAAACATGTGCCATTTGATTGGCTTTTTCAAACAAATCCTGATATGTCCAGGTTTCTTCAAAGGTTCGAATACAAATGGTATTTCCTCGACCTTCTTTGATGTGATTATCTAGTAATTTATCGACACAATTCAATAGTTCAGGTTGTTGGAATTGTGGTAAATCCAAAAAGGTGTATTTGGGTTGTAATTCCAGAGCTGGTAAACTTTTATGAGCGAAATTATCTTTCATAGTTAATTACGAATTTTAAAATTTCACATTGTTTTTATATCTAATTGCATCAATTATTTGGTATTTATTTTCAATTGTTTTTCCAACCCAAATTGTTTTTTTGTGTGTGAAAAATTTCCAGGTATATTGATAGACTATACTATCTGTTAATATTGATTTTTTATTTAATATTCCTCCTTGAAATTCATTCAAGTTATTATTTATGTTGATTTTAATTGTCTCATCTGCTTCAGATTTAAAATATTTATTATTTACAAAATCCAAATTTTTACCTATCAATTCATCTAACGTTTCAACAGGCTTATGCATTGGTTCAAAATAATAAATGCAAAAACAAACAAAAACTAATATTATTGAGATGTAAAAAATTTTATTTTTTTTCATAATTCGTAATTTCTAATTCGTAATTATTTATAATTTATTGCTTTTCGGTTTCAATGCTTTTTTCATACCTTCTGCTTGTTTTCGTTCTGAAGCTTTTAGTGGATACAAATGCGAAACACCCATTTTGTATGGATTTGGAATATCATTTGCTTGAAATTGTTCATACGCTTGCGCATTTCTCACAAAATTAGTATCTAACAATAAAGGTCGACCTAGCGCTACTAAATCGGCTCTTCCGTTTAAAAGAATGGTGTTAATTTGGTCGATATCTTGAATTGTTCCTGCGGTAATTGTTGGAATATTAACGGTATTTCGAACCGTATCTGAAAAAGGCGTTTGCCACATTCTTCCTGTAATTGGTTTTTGGTGCGCCACGGTATTTCCTGTAGAAACATTAATTATATCGGCACCTGCCTGTTTAAACGCTTTAGAAATTACCAAAACATCTTGTTCTGAAATTCCGTTTTCTGCCCAATCGGTTGCTGAAATTCGAACTGAAATTGGTTTTTCTTTTGGAAATACTTCCCGAATGGCGGTAAAAACCTCTAATGGATATTTTAATCGATTTTGAACACTTCCTCCAAATTCATCGGTACGAATATTAGTCAATGGCGACAAAAAAGATGCCAATAAAAAGCCATGATGCGCTTGTAATTCAATCATATCAAAACCAGCTTCGTCTGCATTTTTAGCTGCTTGAACGAATTGACTTTTAACCAATTGCATATCTGCTAAAGTCATCTCTTTCGGCCCCGAAGTTTCGGGATTTAGATTTTCATTAAACGGAATAGCAGAAGCCGAAAGTAACTCCCATTTTTTACTCTGAAATTTGTCTTCCCAAGGAATTTTTGAACAACCTTTTCTTCCTGAATGCCCTATTTGAATTCCGATTTTAGTTTGGGTATATTTGTGAATAAAATCAGTAATTCGTTTCCAAGCGTTTACTTGATTTTCGGTATAAATTCCTGCGCAACCTTCTGTAATTCTTCCTGTGTCAGAAACAGCTGTCATTTCGGCAAGAATTAATCCTAAACCACCCACAGCTCTAGATGTGTAATGCTGAAAATGCCAATCGTTCACCAATCCGTTTTCGGCCAAATATTGCCCCATTGACGACATTACGATACGATTTTGTAATTCTATATTTCTTAGTTTAAATTTTGAAAACGCAGCACTTTTGCTTTCGAGAGCCTCTGGCAACGCTTTTTGATTTGAACTGTTGGCTTCGAGTGCCTCTGGCAACACACTTTTGCTAAAATTATTATCTGAGGTTCTCGAAGATAAAAATTCTGCTAAAACCTTATCAGTAAAAGAACTATCTCTTAAGCGTAAATTTTCATACGTTACTTTTTTAGAACGCGTCATGCAACCAAATGCAAATTGCTGAAACGAATGTTGCATATGACGATCCATATTTTCAAACCAATCTAAAGAAACGACTGCAGCATATTGAATCATTTCTACCGTATTTCTTCGGGTTTTTTCGTAGTGTTCAAAAGCAGCTTGCACATTAGTTGGATTGGCTATTACGGCATCCGATAAACCAATGGCACAATCCATGGCTAATTTTGTTCCTGAACCAATAGAATAATGAGCTGTGGCTTTGGCATCGCCTAATAAAACGATGTTGTTATGATGCCACTTTTCATTTGTAACATGCGGAAATTGACGCCAATGCGATTTATTGGAAATTAACGGATGACCGTCTAATTCCTCTTTGAAAATTTCAGCGATTTTTGCCATCGTATCTGCTTCATTTGTTACTTCAAAACCATGTTTTTGCCATGTTTCGTCACTACATTCAAAAATCCAAGTACTCATGCCTTCTTCGTATTGATAGGTATGAGCAACAATCGTTCCATGCGGTGTACTTCTAAAAAAATAGGTAAATGCGTCAAGCGGTTTTGTTGAGCCTAACCAAACGAATCGGTTTTTCTTTACTTCAATTTTCGTTCCGAATTCTTGTTGGTATTTTGTACGAATAGCACTTGCAATTCCATCAGAAGCTAAAATTATATCTGAATCCTCGAATTGCGATAAATCCTCTACATTTTGTTCAAAATGCAAATTTACACCTTCTTCTACACAACGTTGTTGTAGCAATTGGAGGAGCGTTTTACGAGAACAGCCACAAAAACCATTTCCAGCAATACTTACTTCTTCACCATCTCGAGCTACTACAATATCGTCCCAATACGCAAATTTACTTCGGATTAACTCATACGATTGCATATCGCGTTTTAAAAATTCGCCTAAGGTTTCATCTGAAAACACTACCCCAAATCCAAAACTATCATCGGGTTTGTTTCTTTCGTATATATCGATTTGGCAATGTGGCATTGCTTTTTTGGTTAATATCGAAAAGTAAAGTCCGCCTGGACCACCACCTATAACTGTTATTTTCATATTTTAATGGATAACTAACAATGGATAATTGATAATTAAATTATCTTTTAATGGAGAATATTTCTCCTAATTTACTATAATTTGAACCTGCTAAACGCGCAACAGGTTTGTATTTTTCTAAATTGATTTTATGATTTTCCATCAAAATTGAATCGTCAATATGCATGGTAATAATTTTTCCAATGATAATACAAGCGCCTCCCTTTTGATGCTTTTCGATAAAATAATGATGTACCATTTCGCATTCAAATTGCACCAAACTTTCTTTTACTCGTTTTGGTTTGATGTAAATGGATTCTATTGGTGTTACGTTTGCTAATTCAAATTCATTGACATCAGCCGCAACGGATTGTGCAGTAGTATTCATTTGTTCTACAACATCTTCCGTAACTAAATTGACTACAAATTGCTGATTGGCGAGAATATTATTTAACGTGTCTTTATTTTTATTTCCCGTTCGAACAGTTGAAAACATAATGTGAGGCGGGTCCTCACTAACGACATTAAAAAAGGAAAACGGAGCCAAATTATCAATTCCATTTTCATCAATAGTGGCTACCCAAGCGATAGGTCTTGGAATGACAGTTCCTGTCAATAATTTATATAAAGCCGAAGATTCGGTGTTTTGAATGTCGAATTGCATGTTTATTTTATTATAATCCTCTCAAAAATAAGAGAAAAAAAGGATAAGAAACTAATTTAATCGCGGATTTTATTTCGTTTTTATTAAAATTTTTGAAAGTCTGTTAGGTTTATAGCAAAAAAAAATCCCGAGAATTAAACTCGGGATTACGTTTTATTTTAATTTTTTCTTTACTTCGACTTCGTGGAAACTTTCAATAATATCGTATTCCTTAATATCATTGTATCCTTTAATTTGCATACCACAATCGTATCCTTTAGATACTTCTTTTACATCGTCTTTGAAACGTTTTAAAGCAACCAATTCTCCTGTAAAAATAACAACCCCTTCTCTAATTAATCGGATTCTGTTACTGCGAATTACTTTACCATCTGTAACCATACATCCAGCAATTGTTCCTACTTTAGAAACTTTAAACAATTCTCTAATTTCGGCAGTACCTGTAATTTCTTCTTTTAATTCTGGAGAAAGCATGCCTTCCATTGCATCTTTTAAATCATCAATAGCTGCATAAATAATAGAATAATTTCGGATATCAATTTCTTCTTTTTCAGCTAATGCTTTTGCATTTCCAGCAGGACGAACATTAAATCCAATAATAATAGCATCTGAAGCAGACGCTAATAATACGTCAGATTCTGTAATTGCTCCAACTCCTTTATGTATAATATTAATTTGAATTTCTTCCGTTGATAATTTAGAGAATGAATCAGATAATGCTTCTACTGAACCGTCCACATCTCCTTTAAGAATGATGTTTAATTCTTTAAACTGACCTAAAGCGATACGGCGCCCAATTTCTGAAAGGGTAATATGTTTTTGTGTACGAACCGATTGTTCACGCATTAATTGTGTACGTTTTGCAGCAATTTGTTTTGCTTCTCTTTCATCTTCATATACATTAAACTTATCTCCTGCTGTTGGCGCACCATCTAGTCCAAGGATAGATACTGGTGTTGAAGGACCTGCTTCTTTTACAGTATGTCCTCTTTCATCAAACATGGCACGGATTTTACCATGGTTTTTACCAGCTAAAAGGTAATCGCCAATTTTAAGTGTCCCTGCTTGTACCAAGATAGTAGAAACATATCCACGTCCTTTATCTAGCTGAGCTTCTACAACTGTTCCTTGTGCCGGTTTATTTGGATTTGCTTTTAATTCTAATATTTCGGCCTCTAATAATACTTTTTCTAAAAGTTCTGTAACTCCCATTCCCATTTTAGCAGAGATGTCATGAGATTGGTATTTTCCACCCCATTCTTCCACTAAAAGGTTCATTGAAGCTAATTTTTCTTTGATTTTATCAGGATTTGCAGTTTGTTTATCTACTTTATTTATAGCAAATATCATAGGAACTCCCGCTGCTTGTGCATGACTGATTGCTTCTTTTGTTTGAGGCATGATATCATCATCTGCAGCAATTACAATAATAGCGATATCTGTAACTTGAGCACCACGTGCACGCATAGCTGTAAAGGCTTCGTGACCTGGTGTATCTAAAAATGTAATTTTTTGACCTGTTTCTAAAGTTACACTATACGCGCCAATATGTTGTGTAATTCCTCCTGATTCTCCAGCAATTACATTTGCTTTTCTAATGTAATCTAATAAAGATGTCTTTCCGTGATCTACGTGTCCCATAACGGTTACGATTGGCGCACGATGTGTTAAATCTTCTGGATTATCTTCTATTACTTCGATATTTTCTTCAATATCTGTTGTAATAAATTGTACTTCATACCCAAATTCATCTGCAACAATAGTTAATGTTTCTGCATCTAAACGCTGATTCATGGTAACCATTATGCCTAGAGACATACATGTTCCAATTACTTTTGTAATAGGCACATCCATCATAGTAGCAATTTCTCCAACTGTAACAAATTCAGTTACTTTTAAGATTTTGCTTTCTAATTCTTGTTGTAATTGTTCGTCTTCTGAACGTTGACGATGCGTATCTCTTTTGTCTCTTCTATATTTGGCCGCTTTAGATTTATTACCTTTTCCTTGTAATCTTTCTAGCGTCTCTTTGATTTGATTTTTAACTTCTTCTTCTGTAGGCTCAACTTTAGCCACAGCTGGTTTTGGCCCTCCTTTTTTGAATCTATCATTTCCTGCTGCAAATGGTTTTCTTTGTCCTCCTTGTTGCGTATTATTAGCAGCACCTCCAGTATTTGGCCCTGCAGGCTTTGTAATTCTTTTGCGTTTATTTTTGTTGTTATTCGCTCCAGCTTGATTTGTATTACCTGTACCAGCAGGATTACCATCTTTTTTAGGTTCTTCTTTTTTCTTTTTAGGCTTATTAAATTGAGATAAATCAATGGTTTGTCCTGTAAAAGTAGCACCTGAAAGTTTTTGATATTGGGTTTTTATAGTTTCATCAATTGATGCATCATCACTTTCTTGTGCATTAGTTGTGGTTTCTTTTTTCTTAACTACTGAAACTGGTTCCGCAACTTTTTTCTTTTCTGTTTCTGATTTTGATGCTTCAGAAGATTTTTCGGATTTTACTTCTTCTTTTATAACCGCATTTTCAACAATTTTAGCTACAGGTTTTTCCGAAACATTTTTTTGTTCAGCAACTTCTCCTTTTATTGGATTTAGCTCAATTTTTCCAAGTGTTTTTGGACCTGTTACAGTGGCTTTTGCTTTAATAATTTCTTGTTTCTGTCTTTCATCTTCAGCGCGACGTTTTTCTTCGAGGTCTTTTTCGATTTCACGTTTAAGAGCTTCTTTCTCTTTTTTCTTTTCCTCACCTACTTCTTTAGAGGCTACTTTGTTCCCCTTATCAGCCGAAAAAGTACTACATAAAACGTCATACTCCAATTGAGATATTTTTGCATTAGGACTGTGC
This sequence comes from uncultured Flavobacterium sp., assembly GCF_937876455.1. Classification (GTDB taxonomy): domain Bacteria; phylum Bacteroidota; class Bacteroidia; order Flavobacteriales; family Flavobacteriaceae; genus Flavobacterium. The sequence goes on along the minus strand of NZ_CALFIG010000254.1, from coordinate 12,834 downwards.
TCAATTGTGTGCCCCTTGTCCTTAAGTGTTTCCACTGCTCTATCCAATGAAATATTAAATTCTTTTAAGACTTTATTAATTCGTATTGCTCTTTCTTCAGACATATATTGTATTTTGCTAAAATTTAGTTGTTGTGTTGTCTTTATTTCCTCAAAGGTAATTATTTATTCTGTTTTTTTAAGAATTTAGCCTTCAAGCTCTTCCTTTAACACTCTAATTACATCCAAAATTGTTTCTTCTTCAAGATCTGTTCTTCTTACCAAATCATCTACATCTTGATCTAAAATACTTCTTGCAGTATCTAAACCAATTTTTTCAAATTCTTCAATAATCCACTCTTCAATTTCGTCTGTAAATTCTCTTAATTCTACATCATCCTCCTCTTCTACAATTCCTTCGCGAATAACATCTAATTCATAACCTGTTAACTGACTCGCTAATTTAATGTTTTGACCATTACGCCCGATTGCTTTTGAAACTTCTTCAATTTTCAAGAACACTTCTGCTTTTTTGTTTTCTTCATCAATTTTTACAGAGGAAACTTTTGCAGGACTTAATGCTCTTGTTATGTATAATTGTGTGTTGTTTGTATAATTAATTACGTCGATATTTTCATTTCCTAATTCGCGAACTATACCGTGAATACGTGAGCCTTTCATACCCACACAAGCACCTACAGGGTCAATTCTATCGTCATAAGAATCTACGGCTACTTTTGCTTTTTCACCTGGAATTCTAACTACTTTTTTCACTGTGATTAATCCGTCGAAAACTTCTGGAATTTCTTGTTCAAATAATTTTTCTAAGAAATCTGGAGCAGTTCTTGACATAATTATTTGAGGCTTATTTCCTTTTAATTCTACACTTTCAATAATTCCACGAACATTTTCACCTTTTTTAAAGAAATCATTTGGAATTTGTTTGTCTTTTGGTAAAACAATTTCATTTCCATCGTCGTCCATTAATACTACCATTTTTGGTCGCACATGATGTACCTCAGCAGTATAAATATCTCCTATTAAATCTTTAAATTGTTTATAAAGATTTGTATTATCATGCTCATGAATTTTTGAAATTAAATTTTGGCGTAAAGCTAAAATAGCTCTTCTACCTAAGTCAATTAATTTCACTTCTTCTGAAACATCTTCACCTACTTCAAAATCTGGTTCAATTTTTCTTGCTTCTGACAATGAAATTTCAGAATTTTCGTCTTCAACTTCTCCGTCTGCAACAACGACTCTATTTCTCCAAATTTCCATATCTCCTTTATCAGGGTTTATGATAATGTCAAAATTTTCATCTGAACCATATTTTTTCTTCAAAGCATTTCTAAACACATCTTCTAGAATTGCCATAAGGGTAACTCTATCTATAAGTTTATCGTCTTTAAACTCTGAAAATGATTCAATTAATGCAATATTCTCCATGATACGCTATATTAAAATGATATTAGTACTATTGATTCTTTTATTTCTCCGTATGGTAAACGTACTGTTTTCTCAACTGTTTCTTTTCCTTTACCATTTTTTTTTGGCTCTCTTGCTTTCCAAGAAAAAGTAGCCGCTTGGTCATCTGCATCTGTTAAAAGCGCTTCAATTTCTTCATTTGAAATTGTTTTAACCTTTAACTTTCTTCCTATATTCTTTTTATATTGTCTTACAAATTTTAATGGACTAGACACTCCCGCTGAAGCTACTTCTAAAGAAAAATCCAATTCTTCTTTATCTAATTCTTGTTCAACCGCTCTACTGATTGTAATGCAATCTTGAAGATTAACACCCCTATCTCCATCAAGCGTAATAATGATTCTATTATTCTCAGAAACAGATAGTTCAATTAAAAATAACTGTTCATAATCTGCAAGCACAGCGTCTAATATGTTTTTTACTTTGTCTTTCAATGTAATTTCTATAAAAAGAGGCACGCATTGCGTGCCTCATTATTTGTTTGATTACTAAATAACTGTGCAAATATAAACATTTTTTTTAAAAATGGAACAAATTATCATTTTTTAAGATTTTTAAACAGTTGTTAAAAATAAATTTTGTAATTTTATGGTATAGAAATTTACAAATCAAAATTAAGTACCAATGAAAACTATTTTAGTCCCTACAGATTTTTCAAAACATGCCGAATATGCTTTAAAAGTAGCTGCTCAAATCGCAAAAAAAAATAACGGGAAAATTATCATCTTACACATGTTAGAATTATCAACATCTGGAAACGATGCAATATCAACTGCACATGACATACCTGAATTAATGTTTTTTAAAAATGCAGCTGTTAATAAATTAGAAGAATTACAAGAATCTACCTATTTAAACGGCATTGAAGTTTCAAGTATAGTACAATTTCACATGGCTTTTACAGGCATTATTGAAAATGCAGAAAAGCACAATGTAGATTTAATCGTTATGGGATCGCATGGCGCAAGTGGTTTCCAAGAAATGTTTATTGGATCTAATGCTGAAAAAGTAGTTCGAAATTCAACAATACCTACACTCGTAATCAAAAAAGAAGAAGAAACATTCAAAGCAGATAGCTTAGTATTTGCCTCTGATTTTTCCGATGAAATTAAAAAACCTTTTGCAAAAGTTATTGAATTTGCGAAGAGTTTTAACTCACATATTAAATTGGTTAACATTTCAACGCCAAATAATTTTTCACCTTCAAGAATTGCAGAAAAAAGAATGCAAGAATTTATGGCCGAATTTGATTTTCAAAACTATTCTACACACATTTATAATGATTTAAATGTAGAAAAAGGAATTTTACATTTTGCCAAAGATTCGAATTCTGATATAATAGGTATGTGCACACATGGAAGAAAAGGATTAGCGCATTTTTTCAACGGAAGCATCTCTGAGGATTTAGTAAACCACTCTAAAAGACCTGTTATTACATTCAAAATATAATCTGGAAATTATAAACTAAAAAATCCCGCCAAAAGCGGGATTTTTTGTTGGTCCACAAGGACTCGAACCTTGAATGACGGTACCAAAAACCGGAGTGTTACCATTACACCATGGACCAATTATTTTGTAATTGCGAGTGCAAATGTAACACATATTTTATTTCCTGCAAATTTTTATTTAAAAATTTTTTTAAGAAAAAATTAATTGGTATTCTGTACAATAAATAGTTTCTTTGTAGTGTTAAAACACAGTTTATTATGATGTCATTTAATTACAATAAGTGGAATACAATATTAGGTTGGACAGCATTTGCCGTTGCATTAATTACCTATACTTTAACCGTAGAACCTACAATGAGTTTTTGGGATTGCGGAGAATATATAGCCACTGCTGCCAAACTTGAAGTAGGTCACCCTCCTGGCGCACCATTATTTCAAATGATAGGCGCTTTTTTTGCAATGTTTGCCGCTAGTAAAGAGCATATTGCACTGATGGTTAACATGACTTCTGTATTTTCGAGTGCCTTTACTATTTTATTTATGTATTGGTCATTAACAAAAATCATCAAAAAAATTGCTACACATAAAACAGAATGGAATGATAATATAGGTAAAATAACTTTAGGTGCATCCTTAATAGCTGCTCTTTCTTATACCTTTACAGATAGTTTTTGGTACAACGCTTCTGAAGCCGAGGTATATGCTATGGCCTCTTTATTCATTGCTATTTTATTTTGGCTAGGCTTAAAATGGGAAGAAAACATAGAAAATGAACGGGGCAATAAGTGGTTAATTTTAATTTCACTAGTCATTGGCCTTTCATTTGGGGTTCATTTCATGGCTCTTTTAACTATTCCGTCGATTGGGCTGTTATACTACTTTAAAAAATACAAAAACATTACCGTAAAGGGTTTTATTATTGCAAACGCTGTAATTGTTGCAATACTATTATTCATTTTTAAATTATTATTACCTTATACATTAGCCTTTTTTGCAAAAACAGAGATTTTCATGGTAAACACAATTGGATTACCTTTTAATTCGGGAACTATTTTTGCTTTTTTACTAATTATTGGTTTTTTCTATTTTGGCTTAAATTATACTAAGAAAAAAGGACACGCTTCCTACAACACCTTATTGCTTTGTACTTTATTTGTACTTATAGGATTTTCAACTTGGATTATGCTGCCTATTAGAGCAAATTCGAATATCAATATTAATGAAAACAAACCAAGTGATGCTGCTGAAGTATTAGCCTACTACAACAGAGAACAATATGGCGAACAAAAACTATTTTATGGTTCTCAATATTCGGTTATGTTTTCTGGATTAGACAAAGAAAATCCATATCAAGACGACAAGCCTAATTATGAAAGAGATTCCAAAACAGGTAAATATATTATTACGAATAATTTTAAGAATGCTAAACAAAATTATGACGGAGCACACAACACCATTTTACCAAGAATGTGGAGTGAAGAGCATGCTAAAAATTATATGATATTTACTAAACCTCTTGAGTTTAGAATTGACCCAGAAGCTTTTGTTGATGAAGAAACAGGAGAAATGAATGAAGAACAAATGGGGCAAATGACCGAAATTGCATCTGATTTTAGAAAAGCTTATAGTGAAAAAAAGGTTGACTTAGACGGCTATCTAGAGTTTTTAAAAACGTATGGTGATTATTTGATTGTAGAAAAACCGACAATTTCAGATAATCTTCAGTTTATGTTTGAATATCAATTTGGTTACATGTATTTCCGTTATTTAATGTGGAATTTTGTAGGAAGACAAAACGATTTACAAGGCAACTATGAAAGTTTAGAGGGAAATTGGCTTAGTGGTATTCCTTTTGTAGATAATTGGTTACTTGACAATCAAAGTGAACTCACAAGTGATATGAAAAACAACAAAGGAAGAAACGCTTACTTCTTCTTGCCTTTTATACTCGGACTTATTGGCATGTACTTTCATGCAAAACACGAATGGAAATCGTTTTATGTTTTGCTCGTATTATTCTTATTCACAGGATTAGCCTTAAAAATTTATTTGAACGAAAGACCTTTTGAACCAAGAGAACGAGATTATGCTCTAGTAGGCTCATTCTATGTATTTGCTATGTGGATAGGTGTAGGCGTGTATGCCATTTATCAATATGCATTAAAGTATATTTCGCCAAGAGTTGCTCTACCGGCCGTATTAGCCGCAACACTTCTTGCTTCCCCAATTTTGTTAGCTTCAGAAAATTGGGATGATCATGATCGTTCTGGAAAATACACAGCTGTAGCTATGGCAAAAGCGTATCTCGATTCTTGTGATAAAAATGCTATTTTATTTACAATTGGAGACAATGACACTTTCCCTCTATGGTATTTACAAGAAATTGAAGGATATAGAACAGATGTTAGGATAGTAAACACTAGCTTGTTAGCAACAGACTGGTATATAGATGAAATGAAAATGAAGTCAAATGCATCTGAACCTTTACCTATTTCTTTTGAACATAGTGATTATGTAGGAGACAAACGTAATTATTCACTATTTATTGAAAAAACAAAAGATACTATTGATTTAAATTTAATGTTAGATTTCTTAAAGGATGATCGATCTAAAAGAGAAATGAATAATGGCCAATTTGTACATTATTACCCAAGTGACAATATTAAAGTAAAAGTTGACAAGAACACAATTATTAAAAACAAAGTTGTTTCTTCAAAATACTACAAAGACATTGTGCCAGAAATTAAAATGAGATTAAAAGGTGGCGCATTATATAAAAACAGATTAATGATGCTAGACATTTTCAATCAAAATAACTGGAAACGTCCTATTTACTTCTCTCCAGGAAGTTTTGGTGCTGATGACTATATTTGGATGAAAGAATACCTGCAATTAGATGGCATGGTCTATAAACTGGTACCTATAAAAACGCCTATTAATGAAGAAAACCCTTATGAGTTAGGTTACATCGATTCTGACAAAATGTATAACAATGTAATGCGTTGGGAATGGGGTAATTCGGGTAGTTCAAAGATTTATCACGACCCAGAAACTCGTAAAAATGCACTTTCTTACAGAGGCAACCTATCTCGATTAATGGAAGTATTAATTGAAGAAAAGAAATTTGACAAAGCGCAAAACATCATCAATATAGCGATGAAAAATTTGCCTATTGATTATTTTGAATACTATACTACAGTAGAACCATTTGCTGAAGGCTATTACAAAATGGGCAAAACAGCAGAGGCAAGAAATATACTAAATCAATTGATTAAAAAGCGTCAAGAAAAAATCAAATTCTTTAAATCGCAAAGCGAAAAACAAAAAATATTCTATAAAATGGATATTTACAGAGAAATTGAATTGTACAGATCTTTGTTGATGTTAGCTAAAGAAAATAATGATTCTGAATATTACAATCAAGAGCGCATAAAGTTTAATAGTTATAACGAATTGATGGGCAACTATAAACGTGAAAATGAATAATAAAAAAGAGCTGCTTTATAAAGCAGCTCTTTTTTTATAAATAAACAATAAAACATTCAACTACAACACAATGTGGTAGCCATAATTTATTGAATCTACACGATTATATTAAGAAGATTGTTCTTGAATAAGTGTAATTAAAGTATTGGCATCAAATTCACCACTTTGCCTCCATACCATTTGACCGTTTTTATAGATCATAAAAGTAGGTAACCCTTTAATTCTTAATGCTTCGGCTAATTCCTTATTCTTGTCCACATCAATTTTAATGACTCTTGCTTTGTCTCCCATTGCCGCAGCAACGTGACGAATTGTTTCATTCATTGATATAGACTGCTCGTGCCATTCTGTAAAAAAATCAATTAATACAGGTACTTGAGCATCGATAAGTTCTCCAAATTTTGACATAAATTGAAGTATTTAATGAACAAATGTATATAAATTTTTATATAATTTGAGTACAAAGGTATATTTTTTACTAATTTATACCGTTTTTTTAGATTTTTTTAACTCAATTACAGTAATTTCTGGCATTATTCCTACTCTTCCTGGGTAAGCATGAAAGCCAAAACCTCTATTTACATAAATATATTTTCCAGTATTTTCATATAATCCTGCCCATTGTTTGTAAATATATTGAACCGGACTCCACTTAAATATACCCGGAATCTCAATTCCGAATTGTAAACCATGGGTATGACCTGACAATGTCAAGTGATAATGATTAAGATCGTTTTTTACTTCATATTCCCAATGACTAGGATCATGACTCATTAATATTTTAAAATCTGAAGGTTGTAAGCCTGCCGATGCTTTCTTTAAATCTCCCGCTTTTTTAAATTTTACGCCCCAATTTTCAACACCTACTAAAGCTAATTCACTCGTTCCTTTTTTAATTTTTACATGCTCATTCATTAACAATTTGAAATCAATTTGACGATGTAAATCTTTAATTTCTTCAAAATTCTTAGCTTTTTCTTCTTGCGAATTCCATCGTATGTATTCCCCATAATCATGATTACCTAAAACCGAATACTTTCCTAAAACAGGCTGATGGATGTTCTTGAAAATCGCTATCCAAGGATGCATTTCTTTTGCATGTGTATTTACTATATCACCAGTAAACAAAACCAAATCTGATTGTTGTGCATTAATTAAATCAATAGCATACTTTATTTTTTCGGCATTATCAAAACTACCACTATGAATATCTGAAATCTGAGTAATTGTTGTACCATCAAAATCTGCTGGCAAATCATCAAAAAATAAGGTTTGTTTGATTACTTTGAAATTATATTTACCAATAGTCATTCCATACAACAAGGAAGAAAAAGGTATAGCCGCAATTCCTAAAGCTATTTTGCTCACAAATGTTCGTCTAGAATGTAAAAAAGACCCCGAATTTTCATCAACAAAATAATTTACGGCTCCTTCAAAAACTCTAAAAACGTCTTCTGTTACTAAAATTAACGTAACCAATATTTTTGGAATATAAACCAATAAAAACAGACCAATAGTAAACAAAGTGAATTTGGTTTGTCCAACACTTCTATCAAATGATGAAAATGCAAAAAGTAAATATAAAATGAATAAAATAGAAATAATGGCATAAAACAACATAACCCACTTATTTCTAGACAGTGTTTTTACGACCTGATAAGAATAAATTTCGATGAGGATTAACAATATAATGGGAATGATACCTCGCATAATTTTAATTTTATGCAAAGTAAATAACATCTTTCACAAAAACAACACAGATTATTTAAATTTTAACAACCGTTTTTTACATAAAGAATTGTATTTTTACATCTTCATACATTCAAATCACATGTCACAAAAAAGATTATTTCTACTCGATGCGTATGCCTTAATTTTTAGAGGCTATTATGCTTTTATAAAAAATCCAAGAATCAACTCAAAAGGAATGGATACTTCTGCCATTATGGGGTTCATGAACTCATTAATGGATGTCATAAAAAGAGAAAAACCAGATCACTTAGCCGTTGCATTTGATAAAGGAGGAAGCAGCTATCGTTTAGAAATGTTTACCGACTATAAAGCAAATCGTGAAGAGACACCAGAAGCGATAAAAATTGCAGTGCCTTACATTCAAGAATTGCTTAAAGCAATGCATATTCCCATTATTGAAAAAGCAGGTTTTGAAGCTGATGATTTAATTGGCACCCTTGCAAAACAAGCAGAAAAACAAGGATACAAAGTTTTTATGGTAACGCCCGATAAAGATTTTGGACAACTGGTGTCCGAAAACATTTTCATGTATCGCCCTGCAAGAATGGGTAACGATATTGAAATTTGGGGTGTTGAAGAAGTAAAAGCAAAATTTGAGATAGAACACCCGCTGCAAGTGATTGATTTTTTAGGCATGATGGGTGATGCTGTGGATAATATACCGGGATTACCAGGTGTAGGTGAAAAAACTGCAAAAAAATTATTAGCTGAATTTGGTTCGATGGAAAATCTATTAGCCAATACAGACAAACTAAAAGGAGCGCTTAAAGAAAAAATTGAAGCCAATAAAGAAAAAGGTATTTTGTCAAAAAAACTAGCTACTATATTACTCGATTGTCCAGTAACCTTTGACGAAGTAGATTATGAATTGTCTAAACCTGATGTTGAAAAAACAGATGTTCTTTTTCAAGAATTGGAATTCCGTCAAATGAAAGTGCAATTTGATAAATTATTTGGTACGGGGAAAGAATATGACGAAATTGATAACTCGGCACTAACATCAACAAATATAGAAGAGGAAAAAATAAAAAAAGTTGCTCCAAAAAAAACAAATGAAAGTCAAATGGATTTGTTCGGCTTTTCTGAAGACGAATCTAATGAAAATAGTGCTAATTCCTACTATGCAACTTTAGAAAATACAGCTCATTTTTACCAAATTGTACAAGGTGAAATGCCTACTCAACTATTTGTTCAAAATTTACTGCAACAACAATCTGTTTGTTTTGACACAGAAACAACAGGTTTAGATGCGCTAAATGCCACATTAGTAGGTATGTCTTTTTCTTGGGAAAAAGGAAAAGGTTATTATGTGCCTTTTCCCGAAAATCAAGAAGAAACATTGATTTTACTTCAAAAATTTAAACCTTTTTTTGAAAGTGAATCAATTGAAAAAATTGGACAAAATATCAAATATGATTTAAAGGTGTTACACAACTATGGTATCGTGGTAAAAGGTCCTCTTTTTGACACGATGATAGCGCATTATTTGATTAATCCAGACATGCGACACAATATGGATGTCTTAGCAGAAACCTATTTGAAGTATTCTCCAAAATCAATAGAGACATTAATTGGCAAAAAAGGCAAAGGACAAAAATCAATGCGAGATGTGTCACTAGAAGACATCAAAGAATATGCCGCTGAAGATGCAGATGTTACCTTACAATTAAAGGAACATTTTCAACCTATTTTAGAAAAAGTGGGGACAAAAAAATTATTTGACGAAATTGAAATTCCATTAGTGCAAGTGTTGGCAGATATGGAACAAGAAGGCGTTCAACTCGATGTCTCTTTTTTACAAGCATTATCTACTGAGATGCAAATTGAAATTTCAAATTTAGAACAAAAAATATACGAAACAGCGGGTGAAAAATTTAATTTGGCCTCGCCAAAACAGCTTGGAGATATTTTATTTGACAAATTAAAAATTGGCGGCACAAAACAGAAAAAAACAAAAACAGGTCAATATGCAACGGGCGAAGAAGTGTTAAGTTATTTAGTTAACGAACACCAAATTGTAAAAGATATTTTAGAATGGCGTCAATTAATTAAACTGAAAAGTACTTATGTAGACGCTTTGCCAAATCAGGTTAATCCAAAAACAAATAGAGTGCATACAGATTATATGCAAGCTGTTGCTGCTACCGGCCGATTGAGTTCTAATAATCCTAATTTGCAAAACATTCCGATTCGTTCAGAAAGAGGAAGACAGATTAGAAAAGCATTTGTTGCAAGAGACGAAAATTATGTATTGCTTTCTGCCGATTATTCCCAAATTGAATTGCGCATTATTGCAGCGCTTTCAGGCGAAGAAAATATGATAAAAGCATTTCAAAACAATGAAGATATTCACAGAAGTACCGCCGCTAAAGTATTTAATGTGCCATTAGAAGACGTGACAACAGCGCAAAGAAGTCATGCAAAAACAGTGAATTTTGGTATTATTTATGGTGTTTCCGCTTTTGGTTTAAGTAATCAAACTAATTTATCCCGTAAAGAAAGTGCAGATTTGATTGAGGCCTATTATCAAACCTACCCAAAGTTAAAGACTTACATGACTAATCAAGTAAATTTTGCTAGAGAAAATGGCTATGTAGAAACTATTTCTGGCAGAAGACGTTATTTAAAAGATATTAATTCGGCTAATGCTATTGTAAAAGGTGGTGCAGAGCGAAATGCAGTCAACGCACCTATTCAAGGAAGTGCGGCAGATATTATTAAAATTGCAATGATTCGCATCCATCAAAAATTAAGTACTGAAAAATGGCAATCAAAAATGTTATTACAAGTACATGATGAACTTGTGTTTGACGCACATATTACGGAAGTAGAACAATTAAAAACAATGATAAAATATGAAATGGAAAACGCATTTAAATTAAATGTGCCGCTTGAAGTAGAAATTGGAATGGGACAAAATTGGTTAGAGGCACATTAGTGAAAAACTTCCTTTTTGGGTAAAAAAATGCAACAATGCTAATATATTTAATAATTTATATATATTTGACGACCATAAATAACCATAATAATGTCAATATTATCAAAAAATAAAATTGAACAAATCAAAGCAATTACAAACAGTCAATATTTAGATATCATTGGGCTAATTGTAGTACTTGCAGGTTCGTTTTCATTAGGTTATCACACCACGGAAGTACCTATTACAATATATGACACTAATTATCTTTTCCCATTAGGCGCTATATCAATACTAAATGTTAGTTTTTCATTAATTGGAAATAGACTTGTAACTAAAAAGAATAATTTAGGCAATTTTATTGCCACAGTAAATACATTTATTAGTGGTTTTATTGATTACCTATTAGGTAATGTGGGCGCTATATTAACTTACCCCGTTTCTTTTATTAGTAATTACTTAGTATTTAGAGCTTGGAAAAAAAGTCAAGTTTTGCGTTCTGTGGATTTTATTTTTTACAGAAATATCATTTTAGGATTTTTACTTTCTTTTATACTAAACTACATTGCGTTTACTTTTCTTTCTTCAAAACCCATAAACTGGCAATTATTTTTTGCTATTTCCATTCCTGCAGGAATAACATTTGGAGGTACTTTTAATACCGCAAGAATGTATCCTGACAATTGGTTCATGTGGCAATTTTATAACATTACAAAAATTGTTCAGAATGTATTGCAAATGAATTGGGCTAATGTGTTTAAATATGGTTTTTACTTTATCAATGCAGTTTTAGGGTACATTACTTGGAAAGACGATAAAAAAATTATGGATAAAAACGACTATTAATTTTTTATATACTAGAGAATGAAAAATTTCATTGGTGCTTTACTCTTATTCCTTTCTTCACTTGCTATTGGACAACAAGACGCACGATATGCAAAAATTGATAGCTTACTTACCTATTTGAATAAAAATAATAAATTTATGGGTGCCTTAACCATAAGAGAAGGCGATAATGTGTTCTTCAATAAAGGGTATGGTTTTGCAGATGTAGCAAAAAATAGAGAAGCCTCTCGTTTAACAAAATACAAAATTGGTTCTGTTACAAAAACATTTACCGCGGTTATTGTCTTACAATTAATAGAAGAAAAAAAACTTTCTCTACAAACTAAGCTGAATCGTTTTTATCCAAAAATTAAAAACGCAGAAAAAATTACGATTTCTGATTTACTATACCAACGCACGGGGATTCTCGATTATATCAATGCAGATTCTACTATGGTAAAAAAAGTATTTGAAGTAAATACCAAAAAAGATATGCTAGCGCGTATTGCTTCTTATGAACCTTTATTTGAACCGGGAAGCAAATTTGAATATAGTAATTCTAATTATTATTTATTGGGTTGTATTATTGAAGAAGTTACTAAAAAACCCTATGCTGACAATTTAAATGAACGTATAGTTTCTAAAATAAATTTAAAAAACACCTATTATAAAGCCAGTAAAATTGAAACTTCATTTAACGAGAGTTATTCCTATATATTTGATGGAACAAAATGGGAAGAAATACCAGAATGGGACAACAATATGGCTTTTGCTGCGGGTGCTATCACTTCTACTCCTGCAGATTTAACTCGTTTCATGAGGGTTTTATTTAAAGATGAACTTATCTCTAAAAAAAGTCTGGATGTAATGAAAACACTAAAAGATTCGTATGGTATGGCATTAGTTCAATTTCCTTTTGGACAAAGAAAATTTTATGGCC
>NZ_CALFIG010000253.1 GCF_937876455.1 uncultured Flavobacterium sp. | reverse complement strand
TGAAATTATTTCAATGAATGAAGCGAGAATCAAGAAACTCATTATTGATGTAAATACCTCAGGTGCAAAGTGGGTTAACAAAGATTATATTAAGGCAAATTTGAATCATGAAAATTCAACTGTAAGAAAAATTTATGAAACAATTGTTGGCTTACGTGAACAACATGGAGTTCAATTCTCTAACCTTGTAAGTGTAATCACTGGTGAAAGTTCTCTGAAATCATTAAAAGAAGGTACAATCACATTTGATATTCCTGTAAGTCAAGTAGAAACTGCACTTAAACAACTCAATGACTACAAAGGGTTGGGAATTAAAAAAGCTTTTGTTCTTCGTGCCTTAACTCCAATTTTAAGAACAAAAGAATATGCAAAAGTTCATAGTTCCATTCTTGCAAGTATGAAACGCTCAAAGGTAAATTATGAAAGTGAGCATGATGTGAAAAAATTCATCACAAGTAAGTTCAATTCTAATTTAAAGAAAGCGGCTTAATTGTAACAAGTTAATCAACCCATACGTAACTAAGTTAAATCTAAAAAACAATTCATTATGCGAAAGATGAAATTGAATGCTCAAGAAAGGGCGCATGAAGCAATACGGTTAAACAAATTGCTTGGGCTAAAAGGCACTAAGACAATTAATGAAGTAAAAATTCAGAGGTACAAGAGGACACATCCTAATCAAACGAAAATCACCCTTGCAATTTTAGCAAACCTTCGTTTGTCAAAAGGACAAACTCTCCCCGAACTGTTTGAAATTATTGCAAAAGAAGCCGAATGCAATGTATCAGAAGTAAGAAAGTTCTTCCTTCATACAATTGATAGCGTTCTACTTAACGAGCGAAGAATTGGTAAGCAATTAGTAACACCCGCTTTGATTAAGTTTGCTAAGAAGTTTGTATTTTCAGCAGAACAAACTGAACAAACTGCAAAAGTAGTAACAACAAAAAAAGTTGTTTCTACCGACACCAAAGAGGCTTCATACGAAAGTCAAGGAAAAGTAGTCGTAAGAGAGCGTTTAAAAGAGTTGTTGGTTGATAAGAAATCACCAAAAGAAGGGGAAATTTTAACACTTGCTAATTTGTTTCAGTTTGAAATTGAATTGCTAAAACTCCCTGTGCTTTATTTGTTGCGTTTCTTTGTTATCGAAAAAATCCAATCGGTTTTCAATAAGCAATGTAACATTTTACGTAAGAATAAAACACTCGACAAGAGAGTTTCAAGATTGTGTAATGGCGATATGACGCAGATAATTAATGCTTATGGTAAAAATTCATTTGCTCATATTTTTGCGGATTTTTGTGGTGAATTTGCCAATGGTATAAAATCATTTACTCAATATGTTGTTGAAAATGATTTGGTAAAAGTTGGTGGTATTATATGGTTCACTTACGATAAGCGTTCACGTTCGGGTGCAAAAGAAATAGATAAGGAAGTACTTGAATTGATTAAAAAATACGGAGGCAAACGCTATAAGATTGAACAAATTGAAGGTAATAAAGTGTATGAATACAAAGGACACTTATCAAACCCAAATGATGGCAGAAGTGGTTCAAATATGCTTACTGTAATCATTCGCAGAGTAAAATAAAACTCCAATCTCCCTACAAAGACCCTCGGCTGAAAAGTCGGGGGTTTTTTGCTTTTATACTTTTCCTGAAGTTGGGACGGAGCCGGGACGGTAGACCTGAAGGCTTTTTTTAATTTAGAATGATATACAACTAAGTTCACTATACTTGGAAATCCAAATTGAATGAACTTTATTGTATATCGAGATAATATAAAATATGCACAGCTCGAATCCAGGAGGAAGGCAGGTTCCGCCTGTAACAAATTTTATTTATGGTTCGTAACTATGTTATGTCACTACTCAACGAAGAACAACAGAAACTATTTCGCATTATCTTGGATAATAACCATGAATACATTCATGGTAAAATCACAACTGAAAGATTTGAAGCACTTGGTAAAATGACACAAGCCAAAATCGACTTAAAGAAATCTATGGGTGAAGAAGCCTATAACAATTTTATGTCGATGGGACAAAAACTCTTTGCACCAAAAGACCAACCAAGTAGAAGAACAACTTCTGATGGAGATGAATTTTTGGATGACGATGAATAATCTGTAACAAAGTAAAACATCATTTCGTAACTAAACTATAAACCAATAAAAATCATCATCTATGAAAAAACTGATTGCTCTCATGTGTATCCTGCTTGTAGGAAACATTGCGTTGAACGTTACCATGAACAGTTCTTTGGACAAACGACTGTCCGCCCTTGAACTGAAGTCTTCACCGCCTGTTACTGCAATGGTAACAACCACAATGTACAATCCCGTTGAGTCCCAGTGCGACAAAGACCCGCTTGTAACGGCTGCCAATTACAAGATTCATCCCGCAAAAGCCTCCAAGCAGAAGTATGTTGCACTTTCTCGAAATCTTTTGAAGCGATGGGGTGGTCAATTTGAATATGGAGATAAGGTTGCCATACGAGGTACAAAGCATAAAGATGGCGTTTATACGGTTGCCGATACAATGAATAAGCGATATTGTAACCACGTAGATATTCTTGAAACTTCCGGTACTGATTGGTACAAGTACAATAATGTACTGATAACGAAAATAAATTGTTAACGCCTACCCGAAAGTCCTTAGATCGGAAGAGCGTCGTGTAGGGAAAGAGTGTCTTCGCCTGTGTAGATCT
>NZ_CALFIG010000252.1 GCF_937876455.1 uncultured Flavobacterium sp. | reverse complement strand
TCAAGTTTCCGAATCCCACGAACCACAATTTTACGCTTCCTCATCAAATCAAGTATTCGCCGAAAATTTTTATTCATCTCCTTCAATGCCGGAAGCAAATCATCTGCTCCAATACTCACGATAGTCAGCGTTACGAACTGTGTATCTTTCCACTCCTTCAAAATCGGCTCGTACTTCTCAATATATTGCGCCGTCCGTATTCGATTACACAAAAGACACCAACGATAACCACAATACTTACTCTTCATCTTCCCGTCTATCTGCTCAATAGCAGAACTACACCCACAAGTTATTTCATAGGCAGCATGGAGTGAACTACTCAATGCACACATCTTATTCATCAGTTTTAACGTGATAAACTTACTACTTGCACGTTTTTGTAACGGCGTTCGAGTATCCTTCTTCCGACTTACTTTCCGCAGTTGTTCTTTCTTATCAAGCAGACACATATATAACGGCTTTTTAGGAGAACTTGACCGGCTTCTTTATAACCCTTGACGACAGGGCTTTTTTTCCGTATTTTTGTAAGTGCGGTGCATACATATAACCCTCAACACTCACTTGTTGAATTGTAGTAGCCCGGTGCAAAAATGTCAAGACCTGACATTTCCCTGATTGATTGATTTAACCATGCCGGTAGTTTCGCGACCGACGGCATGGTTTTTTTTTGCCTAAAATTCACTGTGGACAAAGCCACTGTTTTCCGCAAAGAAGGTTTTTCGCTTTTAGGCAGGAGTCAATTTTTTTTCTTTCTCTTAGAAGTAGGGGAAGATTGCTCTTCCCCTTGACTCCCGCCTATCACGGGCGCGAGCGGTTGCTCCTCAGCAGAGCCGCCTTCCTCCCGTGATATTGTCTGAGCAATGGCATTATGCACAGCATTACGACAGGCATCAATAACAGATTGCTCTAATTTCATAAGTTGGGCATCATCAAGCGCAAGACCAAATAATGCTTTCGCTTGTAATCCAGCCAATAATTGAGATATAAGATAAAGTTCAAGTTCTCTATGAAATCCCTTATTGTGCATTTCTCGAACAGCACGACCAAACATCATAGATTGTTCAAAAACTTGTATTACCTCAACATCCGCAGGAATAATTACGGCCACCGGCTCATTATTACGGATAATCTTAATCGGTTCACCGGTGTCATGGACTTCCCGGACTATTCGACTAAAACCACCGCTACGGGTAATATCACCGATTGACTCTTGTTTCATACTGCAAAAATAAGGGAAAAGATACTACATTGTAACACACACTCAAACTTTTTTACGGAAATTCTTTTTGAACGTACCGCAAGCCGAGATTTACAACAGCACTCAACGAAATTCCCAAACGTTTTGACAGTCTAACAAGTAACTCTACGTCGTTAATTACAAAGTTCTTAACGTTTTTACGCTTACGACCACGTTTCTTTTTTACAGCAACAGGTTCTTCAGCTCGTTCGGGCTTTTTACTAACCTTATCTTCCACCAAAACAGGTTCTTTCCCGTTTGTATTCTTTGCAGTAAGTAATTTTGAACCACCCCAAGCAATGGAAGCGTCTGTTGACTTTTCCTTTCCTAAACGTGGATTACGCCGGATTGGAGGTATAGGATTACCTTTCTTTCCCATAAACGCCCCCGGAATTACACCCGCCTAAAATCCAATTTGCAAACAACTTTAGATTTTGTGCGGCAGATGAACGAGAACCATACGGAACTTGCCAAGATGCTACACCCTGCATTTCCCCTTTTCGTACTGTATCATGTCGAGGAATAGGCAACTTAAAGAGTTCAACATTCAATTTGCGAATTTGCTCTATTTCCGTTTTACCAATCATAGTATTAACATCGCACATATTTGCAACCAACACTATACGACCACGGCCGACAGAACGAATTTCTTCAATAACATTCATAGCACCACTCACCGAGAAACGACCAGATACAGGGATAATCCAAACATCTGCATTTCTAACATTCTGAACAAAATCAAACGCCGGTGGAGCATCAACGACAACAAGACCTGAATCATCAGTATCAATGTCCGTTGTTACATGGATAGAACCAACATCATAACTTTCATCTCCGTCCCATTCGTGGGCAGAGAGCCACTGCATCGTGTTATTTTGCCGGTCAGCATCAATAACTGTTAAAGGACAACCGCGTTCTATTGCGGAAAATGCCACATGGCACGTCAAAGAGGTCTTTCCAACCCCTCCTTTGTTGTTGTAAACAACGATTTTCATAAAAAACCTTATATTGAGTTGAACATGGTAAATAACCGTTACCTACACCGTACCCAACAGTTATGTAACAGTTACCTATAATTTGCCGTCGTTATAGCCCTAACATCTTCCAAATGTTAGGGTTATATTTTTTTGAAACTGTAAAAATCTGCATATTTTCAGTAAAAAACGACCTGTATCGTCATTTTACATCATGTTGGAACTAAATTCGTTTCTTTCAACATACGCATAACCTCATTCGACGGAATAAAATTTGTCAATGCTTCCCCTGTTACCTCATCCCACCAATCATTTGCTCTCCAAATGTATGTTCTTACTTCATCTGTGGGTGCATCTGTACTCTCTGTAAGTTCAATCGCACCTTCTTCAGCAATTTCCGGCGCAACAAAACCAAATGGTTGCATAACCCTTCTACCTTTTAACGCTCGAAACATCACATCTAAAGCCACCGGATTGATTTCTTTATATTTACCCGTCTTTGCGTCCTTATCAAACAGTTTCGTAACATATTTGAAAATCTCTTTATACACATTAACCTTGTCAGTTCTAACACTTTCAATACTTTGCGCCCACTCCTTCGATGTTGGATATAACCGCAGCCATTCCGAGTGCAACATTTCCGCTTGAATACCACCTTCTACCAAAACGTGAAAGTGCGGATGATAAGTATTCTCCTTTTCATTATACGTGATTTCAAGTTTCCGAATCCCAC
>NZ_CALFIG010000251.1 GCF_937876455.1 uncultured Flavobacterium sp. | reverse complement strand
TGCCAACATTGAATACTTGCAATTGGAATATAATCGTCAAAAAACATTGAGCGATGAAAATGTAAATCCTCGCAAAACATTTCAAGAAGTAAAATCAAAATTAGCAGTAGAAAAAGCTAAAGCACAAGCCGCAAAAAACAAGCTGCAAGCGTTAAATGTTAGTTTAAGCGGAAACACTTCGTTAATTCCAATTGTTTCGCCAATAAGCGGTTATGTGGGTAAAATAAGTATAACAAAAGGAGCATTTGCAGAAACAGGCGTAACACTTTTTGAAGTAGTAGATAACAGCCAAATGCACTTGGATTTAAATGTGTTTGAAAAAGATTTGGGAAAAATTTCCGTAGGTCAAGAAGTCGATTTTGTATTAACCAATCAGTCCAATAAATCCATTAAAGGGAAAATATTTGGCATCAATAAATCATTTTCCAACGAAAGCAAAACAGTTGCGGTTCATGCCAAAATCAATCCAAGCGATGCCAAAGATTTAATTTCCGGAATGTATGTAGCTGCCAATATCAATATCACCAATCAAACCGTTCAGGCACTTCCAAAAGATGCAATTGTTAGAAATGGCGATAAATATTACATTTACATTCAAGAAGAGCACCAACAAGAAGCTCCAAAAGTAAAAGAAGAAGAGCATCAACATAAAGAAGGAGAAGAACATTCAGAACACGCTGAAGGCAAAGAAGAAGGACACAATGAAGTGCACTTCAAAGCAATCGAAGTGGTTCCTGGAACTACTGATTTAGGTTACACCGAAATAAAATTAGTCGAAGAAATTCCTGCCGATGCGAAAATTGTTATAAAAGGTGCTTTTTACTTACTAGCAACTTCAAAAGGTGGCGGTGAACACGAACATTAAAAATAAATTATTAATCATTAAATAAAATCAAATGAAAAATTCAATTTTAAAATCAATCTTTTTTTTAACACTATTATTTTTTACAAGCAATACTGCTTCTGCACAAAAAGCCAATCAAAAAGCTGTAATCAAAACTTTTTTACATTGTGATCATTGTAAAGAATGTGAAACTTGTGGTTTAAAATTCAAAACTGAAATGCTCAAAATTAAAGGTTTAAAAATGTATGAGCTTGACGATAAAGCAATGACATTTACAGTGTATTATAATGCAAAGAAAACAACCTTACAGACCATTAAAGAAGGTATTTCTAAATTAGGATACGATGCAGATGAAGTAAAAGCCGATCCAAAAGCGTATGAAAATTTAGATGGATGTTGTAAAGCGTAATCCAAATGGAAAACAAAAAATCACATTGGGAAAATGTTTTTGCAACCAAAAATCCTAATGAAGTAAGTTGGACACAAAAATATCCAAAAACTTCAATGGAGTATTTAAAAAATGTAAACCTATCAAAAACTGCCAATATAATTGATATTGGCGGTGGCGATAGCAATTTTGTGGATGCCTTATTAGAAAAAGGATATCAAAATATTTGGGTATTGGACATCTCTGAATTTGCTTTAGAAAGAGCCAAAAAACGTTTAGGAGATAAAGCCGATTTAATACATTGGATTGTTTCTGATATCACAGAATTTAATCCCGAAGTCAAGTTTGATTTTTGGCACGACAGGGCTGTTTTTCATTTTCTAACAGGAGAAGAAAGTATAAGGAAATATGTTACAATCGTTAGTAATGCTATAGCTCAAAATGGAAATTTTCTATTAGGTACTTTTTCAGAAAATGGTCCTTTAAAATGTAGTGGATTGGAAATAAAACAATATTCAGAAAATTCGATGAAACAAACTTTTATAGAAAATTTTGAAGCAATAAAATGTTTTACAGAAAACCATACCACACCATTTGATACCATCCAGAACTTTCAATTTTGTGGATTTAAAAAAAATAGAAATGGAACATAAACATAAATACGATGCTAAAGGCAATCAGCTTTGTTGCACTCTCGAAGAAAAAATAAATAAAAAAACCGAAAATCATTCTGATGATGACGGACAAGACCACGAGCATTCTAGTGTAGAAAAATCTACGTTTCAAATGTTTTTGCCAGCAATCATAAGTTTTATTTTATTATTGATTGCCATAGGTTTTGATAATTATTTTAAACAATCATGGTTTACAGGTTATGTTAGAATAGGATGGTATATTCTAGCATACATTCCAGTGGGATTTCCAGTAGTCAAAGAAGCGTTTGAAAGCATTCGCAAAGGCGAGATATTTTCAGAATTTCTTTTAATGAGTATTGCAACTATTGGAGCGTTTGCTATAGGCGAATTTCCTGAAGGTGTTGCCGTAATGTTATTTTATGCCATTGGCGAAATATTCCAATCATTGGCGGTTCAAAGAGCAAAAGCTAACATCAAAACGTTACTTGACCAAAGACCAGACGAAGTAACTATTCTCGAAAACAATGTTGCGAAAACTATCAAAGCATCAACCGCTAAAATTGGAGATATTATCCAACTAAAAGCAGGAGAAAAATTAGGATTAGATGGAGAATTACTTTCAGATACTGCTGCATTTAATACTGCTGCACTAACGGGAGAAAGTAAGCCAGACACCAAAGCAAAAGGAGAAACTGTTTTAGCAGGAATGATAAACATACATTCGGTTTGTCAAGTAAAAGTAACGGTTGCTTATACAGATAGTAAACTGTCAAAAATTCTCGAAATGGTGC
>NZ_CALFIG010000250.1 GCF_937876455.1 uncultured Flavobacterium sp. | reverse complement strand
CTGGAGTTCAGACGTGTGCTCTTCCGATCTCCATTTGTGGATTCACTATTGCAAATGCACAAATCAAAACTGATGCAGGTACTTTTACAAAACCATCTGCAGGAAGCTATCAAGTTGAACTTTCTTTTTCACCAAATATTGCTGGTGCTTCAAGTTCAATGTTTTCTTTACCTAATTTCTATGGTAGTAACATACCTGGAATAAGAGTAAGAAAATTTTCAAGCGAAACTAAAGCAATGAGATTTACAGGTAATGTTTCTGCTTCAAACTCAGGAGAAACAGGAGCTGAAACTGATTTTACAGTTGCATTAGGTGTGGGTGTTGAAAATCACATGAAAGGTGCTGAAAGACTATCAACTTATTGGGGGTATGAAGGCAATGTGGGTTATCAATCTACAAGTACACCAGCTGATTTAACAAATCCAGCTTCAAAAGAAACTATTTTAGGTGTTTCTGCACAAGTATTTACAGGATTTGATTACTACATCATGCCAAACATTTATTTAGGATGTGAAGTAAACTATGGTGTTGCAATTTTAAACACAAAACCTGATGGTGGTGACGGTACTACTTCATTTAAAGTACAACCAAACGTATTACCTGCTTTTAGATTAGGATGGAGATTCTAATTCAAAACACATAAAAATAAAAACCGCCTTTGTGCGGTTTTTTTTATGCCTAAAAAATAAATTGTACCTTTAGCCTACAAAAATTTTAGAATATGCATTCTCGAAAAGCTCAACTTGCTGCCTTTAATAGATTATTAGATATCATGGACGATTTACGTGACAAATGTCCATGGGATAAAAAACAAACACTTGAGAGTTTAAGACATTTAACCATAGAAGAAACGTATGAATTAGGTGATGCGATTCTTAACAACGACAAACAAGAAATCAAAAAAGAATTAGGTGACTTACTACTTCATATTGTTTTTTATGCTAAAATAGGAAGCGAAACAAACGATTTTGACATTGCAGACGTTACTAACAGTATTTGTGATAAATTAATAGACAGACACCCACATATTTATGGTGATGTACTTGTTGAAAACGAGGAAGAAGTGAAGCAAAATTGGGAAAAATTAAAGTTAAAAGAAGGTAAAAAATCGGTTTTAGAAGGTGTACCAAAAAGTTTGCCTGCACTAGTAAAAGCAAGTCGCATTCAAGACAAAGCAAAAGGTGTGGGATTTGATTGGGAAGAAAAAAATCAGGTTTGGGAAAAAGTACAAGAAGAGTTAGCAGAATTCCATGCAGAAGTTGAAAAAGGTACTGCTAAAACTATGGAAGAAGAATTTGGCGACGTATTATTTTCATTAATCAATTATGCGCGATTTTTAAAAATCAATCCTGAAGATGCTTTAGAACGCACAAACAAGAAATTTATTACCCGTTTTCAACACTTAGAAACACAAGCAGATAAAAAAGGCAAACCACTGTCTGAAATGACATTAGCTGAAATGGATGTGTTTTGGAATGAAGCTAAAACAATGTGATTTTATAAAATAATATAGCTTTTTAAACCTTAGCTAATTAATATTGTCTAAATAAAAAAACACAGAATGAGAGTACAACTATTTTTAATATCGTTAGTATTATTAACTATTTCTTGTAGTGGAAATGATTGTGGATGTGTTACACCGCCTGAAGAAACGATGTACTTCCCTCCTATCACTTCAGAAACGAGCTGGGAAACCAAATCTGTAGAAAGCATGGGTTGGAGCACAGCTAATCTACAAATGTTATATACTTATTTAGAACAAAAAAACACAAAAGGTTTCATTATACTTCATAATGGAAGAATAGTTGTAGAAAAATATTTTAATGGCCATAGCGCTGGGATGCCGTGGTACTGGGCGAGTGCAGGGAAAACACTCACGGCTTCTATTACAGGTATTGCCGAACATGAGGGTTATATCAATACAAATAACAAAGTCTCTGATTATTTAGGAACTGGATGGACCTCAGCGCCCATTGCAAAAGAACAGCTCATTACTTGTAAACATTTATTAACGATGACATCGGGCTTAGACGATAGTTTTAATGACAGCACAGACCCTACGCTTGATGATTGTGTAAACCCAGGGTGCCTTATATACACAGCAGATGCGGGTACAAGATGGGCATATGATAACGTGTATGTAAAACTACAACAGGTTGTAGCTAATGCAACAGGGCAAAATTGGGATACCTATTTTACAGCTAAGTTGAAAAGTAAAATAGGCATGAGTGGATCATGGATTCAATCTGACAACAATAGTATCTATTGGAGTACAACACGAAGTATGGCTCGATTTGGACTTTTAGCGCTTACAAAAGGAAAATGGGACGGTACTGTTGTAGTGCCTGAAAATTATATGAATCTTGCTACTTCAACGTCTCAAAACATTAATCAAGCGTATGGTTATTTGTGGTGGTTGAATGGCAAAAATAGTTATCATTTACCGTCTTCTCAACTACAATTTCCGGGAAATTTAATCCCAAATGCACCTTCAGATTTATTTTGTGCATTAGGAAAAAATGACCAAAAAATTTATGTTGTACCCAGTAGAAAATTGGTAATTATTCGAATGGGAAATGCTGCAGATACAAGTAATTTTGCATTAAGCAATTTTGATAATGAATTATGGAGTAAAATAAACGCCGTAATTAATTAACCAAAAACTAATTACTCTTCATATCTTTTCATTTCTCTATCATAGAAAGCACCAGCTTCTTCTATTAAATGCTCCATTTCTGCTTCTAACTCTGCATCATCTTCTTCCGAAATATCTTCTAAAAATTCTACAGAATCATCCTTCAAATTGATTAAAAATCTTGGAAATTCTAAATGCACAATAAATATTTCATCTGGAAAATCAGTATTATCGCCTAAAATAAATTTTGGTAATTCCATGCTCTATAGTTTGTTTTTTAATAAATGTCTAAATCTAATATATAATAATATTGACGCCGCACCCAAGCCTGCCAATAAACCTATCCATACACCCACTGCCCCTAAATTTGTGTATTTTCCTAAATAAATAGACACAGGAAAACCAATAATCCAATACGCAATAAACGTAATTACCGTTGGAATTTTAACATCCTGCATGCCACGTAATGCACCCAACACTACTACTTGCATTCCATCAAACAATTGAAAAAAAGCAGCAACAAATATTAACTTTGAAGCAATACCTATTACTTCAGCAGTATCATGTAATGTAGCTTGTGTTTCTAAATTTACAAATAGTTTTGGGAAAAAATCATGCCCTATCATAAATAATAATGCAAAAATCAATTCTAAAATGATAGCCATTAAAAAAATAGAATGTGCTACAGTATGTAATTTTTTATAATCTTGTACTCCTTTTTGATTGGCTACTCTAACCATAGCCGCAACACTTAACCCCATAGCAAACATAAAGGTAATTGACGCTAAACTTAACGCTATTTGATTAGCAGCTTGACTCGTTGTACCAATCATTCCTGATAACCATATAGCGCCGGTAAACAAAGCAACTTCAAAAAACATTTGCATAGAAGAAGGTATGCCAAGTGCTATGATTTTTTTTGCCATTCCTTTTTCAAATGATTGCCAACCAAAACGTGTAAAATAGGGCTTAAACTTCTCTTTTTTTGCTAAAATATAATGCATATAAAGCACCATAAAAATACGTGCAACGAGTGTGCCAATAGCAGAGCCAACTATGCCTAATTTTGGAAAACCTAATAATCCAAAAACTAATAACGCATTAATGACAATATTGATAACATTGCCTATAATGGTGGCAAACATGGAATACTTAGTTTCACTCATACCATCTGCAAATTGTTTATACGCTTGAAAAACAATTAATGGTACTAAGGAAAAACCAACAATATCTAAAAAAGGAATCGCTAATTTTACTACATCTTCAGGCTGATTCATAAAACGCAATAAAGGTTTAGCAGCTACTAATAAAAAAAATAAGGCAAAGCCTAAAATAGTACATAATGCTAATCCATTTTGAAAAGCACTTCTTCCTTTTTCTATATTTTTTTGAGCATCAAACTCAGCTACAATGGGTGTAATTGCTGTAGAAAAACCAATGCCAATGGACATCCCAATAAAAACAAAACTATTACCCAACGACACAGCGGCTAATTCTGCTGAACCTAATTGTCCTACAAAAATATTATCCACTACACTTACGAGTGTATGTCCCACCATTCCTGCAATGACAGGTAAAGCTAAATTAAAATTATATCGAAATTCTTTGAAATATTTATTCATACACCGTCGGTTCTTAACCTATTAATTAGCCGATAGCACAGCAGTTAATGCAGCTAATGTAACTGTTCTTTGTTCGCCAGTTGCTAAGTTCTTTAATTTAAATTCACGATTTTTCATTTCTTCTTCTCCTACCAAAACCACAAAAGGAATCCCTTTTTTCTCCGCATATTTAAATTGTTTATCTAATTTTGAAGCATCCGGGTACAATTCAACACGGACACCTGCACTCCTTAATTGTGAAATACTTTGTAAAGCATAAATAGCTTCATTTTGACCAAAATTTAAAAATAGCGCTTGTGGTTTTGTGGTAACTGTATCTGGAAACAAGTCTAATTCTTCTAATACTAAATAAATTCGATCTAGTCCAAAAGAAATACCCACGCCGCTCATGTTTTTAAGACCAAAAATACCCGTCAAATCGTCATATCTTCCACCTCCACCGATAGAACCCATAGCAACACCCTCTGGTGCCGCCACTTCAAATATAGCACCTGTATAGTAATTTAAGCCACGGGCTAGCGTTACGTCTAAATCGAAATTAGCCGTTTGCAAACCTAAGATTGACAAGGCGTCACAAATAAATTGTAACTCTTCTACTCCCTTAAGACCTTCTGATGAGGCTTGAAGTAACTGCTCTAATTTGGCAATTTTTTCATTGATAGTTCCTGTAAAGCTAAATAAAGGTTGTACTTTTTCTAATGCTTGTGCAGAGATTCCTTTTTGAATCATTTCTTTTTTTACACCTTCTTCTCCTATTTTATCTAATTTATCTAAGGCAACGGTAAAATCTATTAATTTATCCGAAGCACCTATTACTTCAGCTATTCCTGATAATATTTTACGGTTATTTATTTTAATGGTAACACCTTTTAAACCTAATTGCGTAAAAACAGTATCATATAATTGTATAAACTCTACTTCTTGCCATAAAGAATTAGAACCTACAACATCTGCATCGCATTGATAAAACTCTCTAAATCTTCCTTTTTGTGGACGGTCGGCACGCCAAACAGGTTGAATTTGATAGCGCTTAAAGGGAAATTCTAATTCATTTTGATGCTGTACTACATAACGCGCAAAAGGCACGGTTAAATCATAACGCAAGGCTTTTTCAGAAATTTTTGAAGTTAACTTTTTTGTGTTTTTTTCTTGTAATAATTGGGTGTCAACTTTTTCTAAATAATCTCCAGAATTTAAAATTTTGAAAATCAAACGGTCACCTTCTTCACCATATTTTCCCATTAAGGTTTCTGAATTTTCAAACGTTGGGGTTTCAATAGGCTGAAAACCAAATTGTTCAAAATTTGATTTAATAATAGAAAAGATATAATTTCTTTTCGAAACTTCTGCAGAAGAAAAATCTCTTGTGCCTTTTGGGATAGTTGGTTTTTGTGCCATTTTAATTTAGAATTTAGAATTTAGAATTCTGAAAAAAACAGAAAAATAAAAAATTTCTATTGTGCAAATATCGTATATATTTGGCAGTATTAAAAATCAATTCAGCGATTTAAAATTTCGGAACTTTTACTTTCTAAATTTTAAATTCTAAATTCTTACTTTATTTGTGTAACATTTCACTCTAAATTATGTCTTATAAATATGATTGGATTATTTAGAGAAAATACAAAAATTGCTTTAGGTTCTATAAAAAGTCAAATTTTAAGAACTGTATTAACGATTATTATCATTGCTATAGGTATTTGGGCTTTAGTAGGTATCTTAACTGTTGTTTCGGCATTAGACAATACCCTATTAAAGAATTTTGCTTCAATGGGTTCTAATACATTTTCTATTAGTCAATACGATTTTTCTTCACAAATAAATAGAAACAAGACAGAAGAAAAAGTTAATCCAATAATTAGTTATCCACAAGCTAAAGAATTTCAGAAAAAATTTGATTTTCCATTTACCACTACTTCACTTTCATTTACAGCTGTTTCGAATGCAGAAGTAAAATATGAAAACGAAAAAACTGATCCAGAAATTTCCGTATTAGGTATTGATGAAAATTATATTCCAAATAAAGGATTAGAGCTCACAAAAGGGCGCAATTTAAACATGTTTGACGTGACTAATTCAAATTATGTTTGTGTATTAGGTGCCAATTTTGAAGAGGGTTTATTTGAAGGTGTAAATCCTATAGACAAAACGATATCGATTAGGGGAGCAAAATTTAAAGTAATAGGCTTATTAAAGGAAAAAGGAGCAACTTTTGGAAACAATCAGGATTTACGCATCATGATTCCTACACAAATTGCCCGTTCTTTATTTTCTTCGCCTAACATTAATTATGATATTGATATAAAAGTAAACAATGAAGCGTTACTAGATGAAGCAGTTGATAATGCTACTTTAGCTATGCGTAGAGTACGAAAACTAAGTCCCATTAAAAAAGCTAATTTTGGTATAAAAAGAAGTGACGATTTAATACAACGTATTTTAGAAAATACAAAGACATTAAGTATTGCGGCATGGATTATAGGTGTAATTACTGTTTTTGGCTCCTCAATTGCTTTGATGAATATCATGTTAGTATCTGTTTCTGAACGAACTAGAGAAATAGGTATTCGAAAATCTTTAGGTGCTAAACGAAGTACTATAGCATGGCAATTCTTTACGGAAACATTTGTTATTGGTCAATTGGGAGGAGTGTTAGGTATTGTTTTAGGAATTATTACCGGTACGTTGATAGCTATGGCATTTGGTTTTGAATTTACGATTCCTTGGATGGCTATGTTTGCTGCCTTTATTACTACGTGCGTGGTAACCATATTTTCTGGATTATATCCTGCAATAAAAGCATCTAAACTAGACCCGGTAGAAGCATTGAGATATGAATAATTTGTAATACAAAATTTTACAAAATAACTCCCACCTCGTCACTTCGAGAAGCAATGTGTATCGAGAAATCAATTTTCAGAATCGTTTTATTTTAATTCTTCTCGCATCGAATCATCCTATCATTTCCATAAATATCTTTTCTTAATTCTATGTTTTTAAATCCTAAATCACCCATTAATTCGACGGTTTCTTTTCCTAGATACTGATTTATTTCAAAAAAAAGGAATCCATTTGGTGCTAAATTGAGTAAGGCTAATTGAGCAATTTTTCTATAAAAAAGTAATGCATCTGAATCGTCCACAAATAAGGCTAAATGGGGTTCATAATCTACTACATTTTTCTTTATTTCAGTCTTTTCCAGATGACGCACATAAGGCGGATTAGATACGATTATATCAAAATTAGATTGGAGTTGGGAGTTGGGAGTTGGGAGTTTTGATAAATCCTCTACTTCTAATATGTTGGCTTGAATAAAATTGATTTCAACCTCATTAAATTTCGCATTTCTCTTTGCTACTTGTACTGCTTTTTCAGAAACATCAATTGCTGAAACCTTCGCTTGTGGTAAATTTATCTTTAAAGAAATTGGAATACATCCTGTTCCGGTTCCAATGTCTAAAATGGTGATGGATGTCGGATGATGGATAATGGGCGAATTTAAAATCCATGCTACTAATTCTTCGGTCTCAGGTCTTGGAATCAATGTGTTTTCGTTTACCTCAAATCGCAAACCGAAAAACCATGACTCTCCTACTATATACTGTATAGGTTTTTCCTCTTTTAACTGTTGGATAATTTCCATCCATTTTGCTAAATGGTCATTTGAAAGTTTAAAATCAGGATGCAAAGCCACATCTATCCGTTTCATTTGATGTAAATGTTCCGTAAGTATAAAAAAGAAACTTTCTATTTCTTGTTGGTCTGCATATATGGGCAGTAAAGTTTCAATAAAAGTATGTTTTAGTCTATGAAGCTCCATTTTATAGTTTTTTTAGCATAAACACATCGCAACTTGTATGTCCGGTTGCACCAAGAGGTTTATCAATATAGTCAAATCCGGATTTACTGTATAATTGTTGAGCGGCTTTCATAAATGGTAACGTTTCTATATAACAATAGGTATAACCGGCTTGTTTTGCAAAACGTAAACACAGTTGTATTAACTCATAAGCGATGCCTTTTCCTCTGATTTTGGGAGCAAAATACATTTTTTGCAACTCAGAAATAGTAGGATCGTTAGTATCTAAAATTCCAATTCCTGCACCACCGCAAATTTCTCCATCAACTTCTACCACAAAATAAACAGTTTGGGGTATTTGATATTCCTCAAAAAGGCTGTCTAGTATAGGATCAGCATAAGCTGTACCTTCTTTTGGAGCATCTAATTCATGAAAAACATTCCTAATTACCTTCGCTATAAAAGGATTATCTGAAAGTCGTATTTTTCTAATTTGGTAATTCATAGTATAAATAAAGTGTAAAAATACTAAATTTGCTCTATGAATACCCATGAATTTTACATGAATCGTTGCCTACAATTGGCTAAAAATGGATTAGGCACAACCTATCCCAATCCTCTTGTAGGTAGTGTTATTGTGCATGAGGGTAAAATAATTGGTGAAGGATGGCACAGAAAATCAGGCGAACCTCATGCCGAAGTTCTTGCTATTCAATCTGTTAAAGACAGAACACTTTTAAAAGAAGCTACACTATATGTCAATTTAGAACCCTGTAGTCACTTTGGTAAAACACCTCCTTGTTGTGATTTAATTTTACAACATGACATTCCAAATGTAGTCATTGGCACGATAGATTCGCACTCAAAAGTAGCTGGAAAAGGAATTCACAAACTAAAAGAACAAGGTAAAAATGTGACAGTAGGTGTGCTAGAAAAGGCCTGTCTAAAACTCAATAAGCGTTTTTTTACATTTCATACTAAAAAACGTCCTTTTATCATTTTAAAATGGGCTGAAACAAAAGATGGATTTATAGCTCCCATAATGCCAGAACTTACTGAACACAATCAATTACAACCCATTTGGATTACGAATGTCTATTCACGGCAACTTGTACATAAATGGCGTAGTGAAGAAGAGGCAATATTAGTGGGTACAAAGACTGTACTTACAGACAATCCTCATTTAAATACTAGAGATTGGGCAGGTAAAAATCCGATTCGACTTGTAATTGATAAATCGGGTAAAATAAATCCAAATTTTAATGTTAAAGACAATAAACAAACTACACTAATTTTTACAGAACAAGAAAATTATAAAAATTCAGAGTATACTAATTATGAAAATGTTATATTTGATAAAAATCTCATTTTCAATATTTTAAAAATTGCATTTGAGAAAAACATATCCTCTATATTGGTAGAAGGTGGTCGTGAAACACTACAATCTTTTATAGATATAGATTTATGGGATGAAATTCGAATGTTTACAGGTAATGAAAAATTTGGTAACGGGATAAAAGCGCCTGTGTTTAATGGAAAACCAATATTTGAACAAACCCTAAACGGAGATCAACTTAAAATTTTCTGTAATTATGATTGATGCAATTATTTTTGATTTTGGTAATGTGTTTATCAATTTAGACGCAACTGCCCCATTAGAAGCCTTAAAAAAATTAGGTATAACGGATTGGAATGAAGAACTTGATCGCTTAAATCAGGAGTATGAAACCGGAAAAATGGAGGAATTAGCCTTTATACAGGGTATTCAAAAGCAAATTCCTCATGCTGATTTGATACAAATTAGAGAAGCCTGGAATACTATTTTACTTGATTTTCCATTAGAACGTTTAGAATTTTTACAAATGCTCACTTCAAAATACAAATTATATTTATTAAGCAATACAGACGCTACTCATATTGAAAATTTTGAACACAAAGTCGGACAATCTTTTGCAAGAGAATTTTATAGTTGTTTTGAAAAAGTTTATTTTTCATTTGAATTTGGTTTTAGAAAGCCAGAGGCCAAAGCCTTTCAATTTGTACTGAACAATCATAACCTGACACCTAAAAAAACCTTATTTGTTGATGACAAACTTGAAAATATCAAAGCTGCTGAAGAACTTGGCATACAAACTTGGCATCTTCAAGTAGGTCAAGAAGATGTTGTTGATTTATTCCAAAAAAATATTCTATAAGACTATTACTAAAAACTAAAGCCTTGAATTCTATTACTATAAAAGACACCTACAAAACAATAGCAGCATCTGTTACTGAAATTTTATTTAAAGAAAAAAATAGTAAATTCATTGGGTATGCTTTTCCTATACTCCATGAAGAAGAGGTAAAAACACACATTGAAACTTTAAAAAAAGAACATTTTTCTGCAAGACATTGGTGCTATGCGTATCAAATTGGCACAGAACAACTAAAATTTAGAGTCAATGATGACGGGGAACCTAATAATAGTGCGGGCATGCCCATTTATGGTCAAATTCAATCCTTTGAAGTTACAAACACATTAGTTGTAGTTGTGCGCTACTTTGGAGGTGTAAAATTGGGTGTAGGAGGTTTAATTTCT
Organism: uncultured Flavobacterium sp.; assembly: GCF_937876455.1. Classification (GTDB taxonomy): domain Bacteria; phylum Bacteroidota; class Bacteroidia; order Flavobacteriales; family Flavobacteriaceae; genus Flavobacterium. Next base: position 8,046 of record NZ_CALFIG010000250.1, on the reverse strand, counting down.
GCTTACAAAACATGTGCGCAACTTACCTTAGCCGCTGCCGAAATTGTAGAAAAAACAATTGATCAACATTTTATACTTACTTTTGAATATAAAAATATGAATAAAGTAATGCGTATTATCAAAGAGAAAAACCTCACTATTGTTAACCAAAAAATGGACTTAAACTGTCAAATTGAAATAGCTACACGTAAAAAAAACACAGAAGAAATACACACTATTTTTACAAATACATTTGAGGTTCATTTAGATGTGTTATAAATCTTTCAATTTATCAGTAACATAATGAGGAGGCAACATAGGCTTTCCTGTGTTTTTATCCACAAAAACCAACATTGAATATCCTGTAGTCAACAAAACACCTGCTTCATTATAAATTTCATAATCAAATTCAATTTTTACTGAGGTTTGACATTTAAAAATAGTTTTCACTGTTAATAAGTCGTCATAATAGGCTGGTTTTTTATAATTCATTTGCAACGAAACAACAGGTAACATGACTCCATTTTCTTCCATCCATTTATACGAAACACCAAGACTTCTTAACCATTCTACCCGACCCATTTCAAAATATTGTGCATAATTACCATGATACACGACTCCCATTTGATCTGTTTCAGCATATCTAACTCTAACTTGAAATTGATAATCTTTCATTTACGAATTACTTTTTTTTATTTTTATTAATGATTTGACAAACAACCATTTAAAAAATTGAATATTCAACAATGTATTTGTATAAACAAATTTCAACAGCTAATTTAATACAACTTTTTTTTTTAAAAATCAAGTGCTATTTAATTTTTTTTTACAAAAAATTGTTCACATATTTGCACTCCAACTCGAAAACAGAGGTTAAAGATTTTTTAGCTTCGTTTTCGCCCCCAAGAATTCAGAATTACAAACTATAAAAAAATTATTAACATTATGAATAAAGCGACCGCTGTATGGAATAATTGCCTCTCATTTATTAAAGACAATATTCAAGATCAAGCTTACAAAACTTGGTTTGAACCTATTGTAGCAATTAACCTTACCGAGGACAATGCTTTACACATTCAAGTGCCTAGTAAATTTTTTTACGAATGGTTGGAAGAACATTATGTGACCATTTTAAAAACAGCATTAACTAAAGAACTTGGAAACCAGGCAAAGTTAGTGTACAAAATTAGAATGGAAAACACTTATGGCAATAAACTTCCATTTACTGAACAAATTCCTAGCACACATCGTTCTTCTGTTAAGACACAAGAAATTGATGTACCTATTAGTAATAAAAATCCTGAATTAAAAAATCCTTTTATTATTCCTGGAATTAGAAATGTAAAAATTGAATCACAATTAAATGCTAATTACAGCTTTGATAACTTTTTAGAAGGGGATTCTAACCGATTAGCAAGAAGTGCAGGTATGGCCGTTGCTAACAAACCAGGAGGAACTTCATTCAATCCTTTATTGATTTTTGGTGGTGTAGGTCTTGGAAAAACACATTTAGCGCATGCTATTGGTGTTGAAATAAAAGACAAATATCCTGAAAAAACAGTATTATATATTTCTGCTGAAATTTTTACACAACAATATATTGAAGCCGTTAAAAAGAATACCCGTAATGATTTTATTCATTTCTATCATTTGATAGACGTTTTAATTATTGACGATGTACAATTTTTATCAGGTAAAGCAGGTACGCAAGACGTATTTTTCCACATATTCAACCATTTACACCAAAACGGCAAACAAGTGATTCTTACCTCTGATAAAGCGCCAGTTGATATGCAAGACATTGAACAACGTTTATTGTCTCGATTCAAGTGGGGACTATCTGCAGAATTACACCAGCCAGATTATGAAACACGTATTTCTATCTTAAAAAATATTTTATATAGAGACGGTGTTGAAATGCCTGATGAAATTGTGGAATATGTTGCTAAACACATCAAAACGAATGTTAGAGAATTAGAAGGTGCTATTATTTCCTTAATTGCACAATCATCATTCAATAAACGTGAAGTTACTTTAGAACTAGCTAAGCAAGTTGTAGAGAAATTTGTTAAAAATATCAAACGTGAAATTTCTATTGATTACATTCAAAAAGTTGTTTCCGATTATTTCCAAATAGACACAGAAACGTTAAAATCAAAAACGAGAAAACGTCATATTGTTCAAGCTAGACAATTAGCCATGTTCTTTGCTAAGAAATTTACAAAATCATCATTGGCAAATATCGGCAACGTAATTGGAGATAGAGATCATGCTACTGTGCTTCACGCTTGTAAAACAGTAGACAACCTTGTAGCTACAGACAAACAATTTAGAAAGTTTGTAGAAGACATCAACAAAAAACTAAGCGCTTAACAAATGCCTAAAAAGGTTTTAATGGTTTGTCTTGGCAATATTTGTCGCTCTCCGTTAGCTGAAGGTATTTTACAATCAAAAATTTCTAAAGAGCTCTGTTTAGTCGATAGTGCTGGAACGGCAAATTACCATGTTGGTGAAGCTCCAGATTACCGTTCTATAGCTGTGGCAAAAAAACATGGTGTCTTTATCCACAACCAAAAATGTCGTCAATTACACCCTACTGATTTCGAAATTTTTGATTACATCTATGTAATGGACAAAAGCAATTATGCTAACGTATTAAAGTTAGCTCCAAATGAGGTTGCTAAACAAAAAGTGCATTTAATTTTAAACGAACTTTATCCGAATCAAAATTTAGAAGTTCCCGATCCTTACTATGGAGATATAAAAGGTTTTGAAGACGTGTATCAATTACTTGATGAAGCATGCACAAAAGTTTTAGAAAAACTGAAATAAATCAAAAGTTCATCACTTTTTCACTAATTTTACACCCAAAAGAGGAAAAACATGTCTGCTACATCTTATGGAAAATTATATCTAATTCCTTGTACCTTATCTAACCCAGGCGAACTTACAGTTAACCCAAACGATGTACTGCCTCAAACAATAGCAAGATGTATTGCCTTACTGGACGATTACATTGTTGAAAATGAAAAAACAGCACGTCGTTTCATCAAATCTATTTTACCTGAAAAATCACAACCTTCTTTAAGATTATCGGTATTAAACAAACATACTAATATACAAGACCATAAAACAATGATTGCCCCTTTATTAGAAGGTAAACATGTAGGTATTATTAGTGAAGCAGGTTGCCCTGGAATTGCAGACCCTGGGGCTGTAATTGTAAAATTGGCTCACGAAAAAGGCATACAAGTTGTGCCGCTAGTGGGACCAAGCTCTATTCTTCTCGCACTTATGGGTAGTGGATTAAACGGACAAAGTTTTGCGTTTAATGGCTATTTACCGATTGACAAAAATGAAAAGAAAGTAGCTTTACGAAATTTAGAAAAATGGTCTTTTGAAAAAAATCAAGCGCAAATTTTTATGGAAACACCTTATAGAAATACTAAATTTTTAGACGATTTATTGCAAATTTTACATCCTCAGACCTTGTTAAGTATAGCTTGTGATATCACACTGCCCACAGAATTTATCAAAACAAAAACCATTCAAGAATGGAAAAAAAATAAGGTCGATTTACAAAACCGACCTTGCATTTTTAGTATACAAAAAAATTAAATTTTTGCAAATCTATTTGGTTCTATAACCGTAGTATCAAACCCTTTAAAACGTCTTAAATACGTTTTAATAGAAGTTCCAAAACCGTCTCTAAAACCATTTCTTCCGTTACTTCTTAAAAAAGTTTTAACAGAACTTGCACCACCTAAGTGTGCTGCAGCTAGTAAACCAGATTCGGTAATTTCAACACCTTTAATGGTTTTACCTGCATACTTTTTGATTTCTTTTCTCAATTCCCATTTATTAATACTTAATAAAGCATCAAAAGCTTTTTCTTGCATTTCTGGGTTATTCAAAAAATATTTGAAATCATGAACTCCTACGTTACGAAGGGTTTTTCTGCCAAATTGATATTTCCCCATGTAACCATACGCATTAACTAAACCATACAATCCTGCTGATTCTTTTGCAGCTAATGCTTGTTTAAATCCTATAAATGTTTTGCCAACATAAGGCGCTATAACATTCATTTTTAAGGATTCTTCTTTGGAAGGTACGTGATACTTAAAAATTTCATTTTCAGAAATATGAAAATTTTTAATCGTTGCTGAATCAAAAGCTCTAAAACCAGAACTTATCATTACTAATAACGCAATTGTAACTCCAAAAACAATAATGTCTTTTCTCATTTAAATGATTTTCTCAAATGGGCTTTCTAAATAAGAATGCGTAAAAAATTGTTCTTTTAAAACGTGTAAAAAAGTAATTTTCCATTTGAATTAACGGTGCAAATATACAACTTTTTTTTAATATTATTGAAAATCAATGCTTTAACAAATTTTTATATCTATTTGTGACATCCAATACTCCTGAAAAACAAGAAGTTAATTTAGATTTAGAACAAAAAAAACACTTCAAATGATGAAGTGTTTTTTTAAATAATATATATTACTTTATTATCTTTTATAACCTTGTTTAGCTACCCAAGCTCCATATTTTTTAGCAATAACTAAATGCTCCTCATAAGAAGTGGCAAATTCATGGTAACCAAATTTTTCTACACTCGCGCAAAAATACATATACTTGTGTTTCTCTGCATTTAGTACAGCATCTATTGCGCTAACATCTGGCATGAATATTGGACCTGGCGGCAAACCTGTTACACGATAAGTATTATAAGGTGATGAAATTCTTGTATCATCGTTTATTACACGTTTAATTACTAAATTCCAATTGTTCTGTGCTAATTTCTGAGCATAGATTACAGTTGGATCAGCTTGTAAAGGCATGCTTTGTTTTAATCTATTTAAATACACCCCTGCTACCCTAGGTCTTTCATCTGCCTTAGCTGTTTCTTTATGAACTATTGAAGCTAAAATATATACTTGAGCCGGAGTTAATTGCAAGGCTTTTGCTTTTTCTAATCTTGATTCAGTCCAAAATCTATGAAATTCTTTTGAAAACTTTTCAGCCAATTCTTCTGCAGTTACATCCCAATAAAACTCGTAGGTATTTGGAATAAAAAATGTCAATACCGTCTCTTTTGTCAAGCCATGATCTGCTAAAAATTTTTCATTTTCAAATACGGCTTTTAATTGTATTTCATTAGGTTCTACTTGTGAAGCAATTCTTTTATACAAATCGTCTATTCGTTCTTGATTATTAAAAGCCAACTTTACAGGCACACTTAATCGTAAAGCTCTTACAATACTAAAACTACTCATCCCTTTTTTTAATAAAAACTTACCTGCTTTCACATTTGTATTGTAACCTCTCTTTGCGGCCACCCAATCAATTTTTTGTTGATTATCTACATAAGGGGCTAGTATTTTTTTTACAGCTTCATAATCTGAATTTGTTGGCACATAAACAAATACCTCATCTTGCTCAAATTTTGTATTTGAAGTGAAGGCCTTATTTATTATATAACTACCAGCAATAATAACAACAACCGTAAAGGCAATAAAAATTTTTGTAAGTAACTTTTTCTTTTCCAAAATGTTATAAATTAGGATTAATATATTGGAACATAATTTCATCTTCAAATTGATGCTGTACTTTGTTCCATTGTTTTTTGATACCAATTTTTTCGAAGCCAAATTTAATAAAAAGGTTTAAACTAGCTTCGTTCTTTGAGCCAATATTAACATAAATTTGATGTAAATGAAGTTGAGAAAAGGCATACTTACAAATCAAATGCAATGCTTCTGTTCCTATTCCTTTTTCTCTAAATGTCTCTTGAATAATTATACCTAAGCCTGCACGACAATTTTTTGGATCAAAATCAAACAAATCAATTAACCCTATTAATTGCTGCGTGCTTTGATATACAATAGCTAATCGAAGTTGTTTAGCTTCATAAATGTCTTGATGGGCATTTTCTAAATAGCTTTTCAATACCCATTTACTGTATGGGGTTTGTGTATGACTCAATTCCCACAAAGACATATCGTTTTCTATTTGATATAAAAAATCAATATCTTCTGGCTCGAGTGCTCTTAGTAAAATTGTTTTACCAGTTAAATTCATACCTTACATTTTTTTTAAGCTTTCTGCTATTTTTAGGGCACATTTTTCTCCATCTATGGCTGCGGAAATAATTCCTCCTGCGTAACCTGCCCCTTCCCCACACGGGTACAATCCTTTAATTTGAACATGTTCCAAAGTATCCGATGTTCTCGGAATTCTAACGGGCGAGGAAGTTCTGCTTTCTGGTGCATGCAGTATAGCTTCATTTGTAAAATAGCCTCGCATTGATTTTCCAAATTGAATAAAGCCCTCACGTAGCGTTTGCGTTAAAAACGACGGAAATACCTCTCCTAATTCAACACTTGTTGTACCTGGCACATAAGACGTTTTTGGTATTTCGGTGGATTGTTTTTTTTGTGAAAAATCAACCATTTTCTGAGCAGGGACACGTTGCGTTTTTCCTGCTAACTGCCAAGCTCTTTGTTCTATGTCTTTTTGAAAAGCCAGCCCTGCTAAAGGACCGTATTTCGCAAAAGGTTTAAAATCTTCCACTCTTAATTCAACTACGATTCCAGAATTAGCTGTAGCCTGATCTCTTTTTGAAGGTGACCAACCATTTGTTACTACTTCTCCGGGAGAAGTTGCACATGGAGCAACTACACCACCAGGACACATACAAAATGAATACATGCCTCGTCCGTTGACTTGTTTTACAATACTGTAGGGTGCAGGAGGCAAATATTGTCCTCTATAATCACAGGAATATTGTACACTATCGATTAAACTTTGTGGATGTTCTGCTCTAACACCTAACGCAAAAGGTTTGGCTTCTATATAAATTTCTTTTTGATGTAATAATTCGAAAATATCTCTTGCAGAATGACCTGTAGCCAAAATAATTTTAGTGGCTAAAATTTTATCTCCTTTTTGAGTAAGCACACCTTCTACTTCATTATTCTTAAGTAAAATATCAACTACTTTTGTTTCAAAAAGTACTTGACCGCCATGCTCAATAATTTTTTCTCGTATATCTTGAATAATTTTAGGTAGCTTATTTGTTCCAATGTGCGGATGCGCTTCAACCAAAATTTCATCTGAAGCACCAAACCCAACCAATAATCTTAAAATTCGATCTACATCCCCTCTTTTTTTAGAACGCGTATACAATTTACCATCTGAATACGTTCCCGCTCCTCCTTCACCAAAACAATAATTAGAATCTTCATTTACAATATGATCAACATTTATGGCTTTTAAATCTCTTCGTCGACCTCTTACATCTTTACCTCTTTCTAAGACAATTGGCTTTAAGCCTAATTCTATTAATTGCAATGCTGCAAATAGTCCAGCAGGTCCTGCGCCAACAACAATTACTTCTTGTGAATGAGTAACATTAGGATACTCTGGTAAAACAATTTTTTGAGAGGTATACACTTCATCTGAAAAATAAACGAGTGCTTTCAAATTAAACTTAACTGCTTTTTGACGTGCGTCAATAGAACGCTTTTCAATAACAATTTTTTGAATATCTGAATCTGACACATGCATTAACTTAGCTACATGACGATACAGCAGCTTCTCATTATGAGCTATTTCAGGAGTTACTTGTAATTGGATATCGCGCGGCATGAAAGATTTTTATGTCACAAAAGTACTAATTTGTTCGCTCAAGTTATATAGAAAAAAGTAACTTTGTGGCATTATTTTACAAAACAATGTCTAAGAAAATTAAACTTATTTGGGATTTTAGAGGTCCGAGTGCTCTTCAGACTGCAGAACACCATGCCATTCATTTGAATGAATATTTAAATTTAGAAAATTATGTTCTACAATTAACTGGCTTTGAAAGTATAGATGAATTTTCCGACGAATTTCCAGATACCATGATTGTAAATGGAGTTTGGTTTTCGAAAGTGGTATCTTCGAGTTCCTTTCTTCTTATTATGTAGATATTCAATGTTCCTGTTGGAAGCGTGGAATCCAATTCACATGTGACAATCGAAGGAGTTTCCCACTTGGCTGGATACCGTTTTCCTTCTT
>NZ_CALFIG010000249.1 GCF_937876455.1 uncultured Flavobacterium sp. | reverse complement strand
CCAGACGAAATTTATATTGATGATTTGACAAAAAATGATTCTAATCATCAAGGAATTAAAGCAGTAAAAAATTTTCAAGATATTTTAGGGATTGACTTTGTTGAATTTTCTAAAAAAAGTTCAAAACTAAAAAAAGGTGGTATTGAAAACTTAAACAAAATAGTTACAGCTTCATTTCAAAACGATTGGAAACAAAAAATTGCAGGTGACAATCAAGTTGAAATATGTTTTGATATAGTTTTTGATAGTACAGGAAAAGAAAAGGTGTTATTTTATGTAAAATCAAAAGATGGACAATATCTTGAACCAAGAAAAAGGAGTAAAGGTTTAATTTGGTTTTTATCATTATGGCTAGAATTAAAAGCTTCTGAAAATTTAAATGGAATTGTTTTTCTTTTTGATGAACCTGGGCAAAATTTACATGTAAAAGCAAATAATGATATGTTAGAAGTTTTTAAAAACTTATCATTAAATGGTCATCAGATAATTTATTCAACTCATTCACCATCATTAATTGAACTTGACAAACTTCACAATATTGGATTAGTTTTAAATACTGAGAAGGAAGGAACTATCGTTGAAGGATTAACTACATCAAAACTTGATTCAAGTTACAAGAGAGATGCATTGCAGCCTATTTCAGAAGCAATGGGATTAGAACCTCTAAAAGAATTTTCCATTTTATCTAAGAAAAATATTATTGTAGAAGGTCTTTCAGATTTTTGGTATTATAAAGCAATGTCAAAAATTCTAAATAGAAAAAATGAATATAAATTTGTTCCTGGTATTGGAGTAAAATCAAATAAATTATTTCCATTAATTTCCTTTTGTATTGGTTATGGCTTAGAGTGGGTGCTGATAATGGAAAATGGTAAAAATCCTGAGAATACAAAGAATGTATTACTTGAACATATATTTTCAGATAATGAAGATGAAATTAATAAAAAAGTTCATATCATAGGCTTTAAAGAGGTTGAAGATATGTTCACGTTGGCAGATATTAAATTACTAGATTCCAAAGTGAATATAAACGTTAAAAAATCACCATCAGAAATTATAGGTTCTAGAAAAATTATTTTTTCAAAAAAATTCTTTAGCTTGGTAGAAAATGGAAGTATTAATAAAAGTGATTTATCAGAATCAACTATTATAAATTTTGAAAAGGTTTTTGATTTTATTGATAAAAATTTATACCAAAGTTAATAAATAAGAGAATTAAAACGATTTAATAGGATTGCAATCCATAATCTCTAATCAAATATAAAAAATAGAAATGACACAACTCCCTGAATTAAAAATAATCGCTGAAGCACTAACAAGTTTAAAAGCAAAAAAAATAATTCGAACCAAAAACCTTGTTGGTGATTTAGGTGAGTATTATTGTAAAGAAAAATTTGGTTTAAAACTTGAAGAAAATACTGTTAATAAAGGATTTGATGCGATTGATACAGATGGTCTAAAAGTAGAGATTAAAACTCGAAGAACTCCAGAAGGGAGATCAAAAGTTATATTTAGAAGTTTTGATTTTGATTATTGCCTATATGTAGAACTTGATGAGTTTTACCAACCAAATAGAATATTAAAAATCGATGTGAATACGATAAAGGAAAATTTAGAAAAAAATTATAATAGATTATCGGTTTCAAAAATAACAAGTTTTGAAAACATCCAAGTTTATAATTCGTATGAAATTTTTTGAGATTGCTAATCCCCGCTCGAGCGTGAAATAATGTTCAGCGAAGCTAATCCTTTCGCATCATACTTTTAACATTCAATACGCATATAACCAAAAATCTCAATTATACGGATATAAATTTTAGAACCCTCTATGAGTAACTTAGAAGACTTTGATAAAGAAATAGAATGCTTTTACAAAGAAGAGCGATATGCTGTTCGTGACAACGGTGCCGTATTGCGCTATCCAATAGACGGTAAAAAAAAGCGTCCTACAGACAACAATTGGACTTTTGGAAAGTTAAACTTAAAGTCAGGTTATTTAGAAATTGCTGCTGTAAGAATTCACAGAATAGTGGCTACTGCTTTTCATGGAGAACCACCCACAAAAGAACATGTTGTAGATCATATTGATACTAATAAACAAAATAATCGACCCGAAAATCTACGTTGGGTAACAAGATTAGAAAACATCTTACTTAACCCAATTACAGCAAAACGAATCGAAATTATTTGTGGGAGCGTTGAAGCATTTCTTGCTGAACCTTCAAAATTTAAGAATAAATTTCCTGACCCAAATTATGAGTGGATGTGTACGGTCTCAAAAGAAGAAGCACAAATTAGTTTAGAAAGAATGCTATCTTGGGCTAAAAGCAACAATCCATCAAACGGGGGGTCTTTAGGAGAATGGGTTTATAATCGAGGCACTTCAAGTCAACCTACCAACTTTATTGAAGAAGATGTAGTAGAATTAATAAACTCATTAACCCCAAAAGCTGTTCAAAAAGTACAAAATTGGAAAACACCAAGTGAATTTCCATGTTGTCCACAGGAAAAATCTGAGCACCCCATAGCTAACTATATTTCAAATGTAACCATTGGAGCAATATTTTCCCGAAACCAATACACGAGTTCAATTATTGAGCAGTATGCAATATCCAAAGATGAAAAAACATTATGGATAATGTGTAAAAGTGGTGAAGAAAACCCAATAAAACCCTACGCTTTAGCTGAGGTAACTTATCAAAACGATGTTTATATACATAACAGTCTGGGAACTTTTTTCGAAAAAAACGGTGCAGAAAAGCAATTTACCCTAATCCAAGGACTTGAATGGACAGGTGAAGACACAATTGATGATTATTGTTAAATGAAAATATTTAAAGCGAAAGGAACTGGCATTCTTGTTTTCCATTACGTCATCCTGAGCTTTGTCGAAGGACCTGCTATCCGCTATTACAAGGTATCGCTCCTATCAGGGCTAGAAAGTAATCTATAGGCATTCATGTTGTCTTTTTTAAAATAGGAACGCTTCGCTGAAGTAGTTTCACCCACCCAGTCCAACGCTCCCCACCGCACTAGTGGTATTTTGTGTGTTTTAGCACTTGTTTTCCCCTCAGTAAGTCAATAAAAAAAGGCTCCCTGTTTTCCCAACCCCTCGCGCACAGTCCGCCATTTTTTATCCACTTACACCCAAACCAAAAAACAAACACTAAAAACACACAAAAACCACTCCCAAGCTATTATTACATAATAAACCTTATAATTCATTCCCAACACCCCACGCAGTCCCCCTGAAAGTTATAAGGGTTATTATGTAAAATATCAGCTCCCAGCCGCACCCACCCGAAGAATAATAGGAACGCTAACGCTAACGTAATTTTCATTGTTTTTTGAAAATGCCTCCCATTTCCAGTAGACCAAAACTGCTAACTGAAAACCGCGTCTGCTAACTGAACCAACAAGCATCCTCAAAAATCAAACCGCTACAAGAGTGTGTTTTTCTTTTTTCACACCTTCACAAAGACATATTATCAAACCGAGCGTAGTAGAGGACGTCTAGTAAAAAAAAGAAAACCACACCCTTGTTCACGAATCCTGATTGAACACCCTTAAAACCCCATTTCATAAGAACATTTGAGGTAAACATTTTTACAAAAAAAAGGATAAAAAAGAAGCCAAAGGTTTGTTCCGGGTATTCAAAAAAGCAAGTTCAAGCCTACGGTTTCGTGTAAAATCTCCACCCTCACATTTCCAGTTCACTTCTTTTCTGAACACTAAAAACTGACCACGGAACATTCCTCAGTTGGGTAGTATTTTATCCGAAAAACTTGCTTTTTTGAAACCCTACACAAGGCAAAACGGCTTTCTTTTTTTCCTTTTTTCTTTTGCAAAAATGTGTGTGGGGCATCTCGGTTTCCATTCACATTTCGGGCAATCACGGAGGAAAGACGAAGGAAGTTAACCAGTTAAATCCTTGTACTATGGACACAATTTTTATTAAAACCCACCAACCTGGGGCACACTATGCGAACCCACATTTTTTTATTTTAAGTAAAGGGCAAAACAGTGGCAAACCACAAAACGAACCTTTTACAAACAGCTTTGTTCTAGTATTCCAAACCGAAGCGCAAAAAGAGGACATTTTTTGGATAGCCATGAGTTTATGGAAATCCAAATTCTGGATGCCTTTTCTTCGCGGTTCCGTTATTCCGTTCATATCTCTCTATGAATTCAAAAAAGAGTTCAATCCAAAAGTAACACGATTAATGCGAGAACACGAGCTGCATCAAAAAAACGTGAAAGCTTTAAAGCTGCTGCAAGAACAAGAAAACCAATACAACAAAAACATCCACCTCATTAACGAACTCAAAAACGCTATTATGATGAGGTATAGAAGAAAATAATCAAAAGCCTAGACATTTTAGTCTAGGTTTTTTAGGATAAGTTAAAACAAGCTAAAAAGACATTTTCATCAACTAATTAATGTAAAATATAGGTATTAAAAACCGTAAAAAGTAACTTGAAAAACCGTAAAATCATAAGGTTTTTAATATTTTAATTTGTAGTTGTAAAATTAAATTGATCTACTTCAAAATCTACATCATCCTCTAGCTCTGCTCCATTAATCAGTTCTCCAGTATATTTATTGATTTTTACCACTTTATCTCCTTTTTTATAGTGGAT
>NZ_CALFIG010000248.1 GCF_937876455.1 uncultured Flavobacterium sp. | reverse complement strand
AGACGTGTGCTCTTCCGATCTCCACAAAACTCTAGATACAACTTTTTCTCCTATTCCTTGGAAATCTTCTGTGAAGAATGTTGATGAATTATGTTTAGTTTGATTTGAAAAATTTATTTTTAATTTTTCTTTTTCGTAATTTTCAACTACTAATTTCAATATGTAGTTTTCGTCAACTACATAGTTGTCATAATCAGCAGTTATAATTTCGTTGTCTATTTTAAAAATTACATCATCTATTCTTGTTTTTACATACTTACTTTTCAAATTGTTCAATGAAATAAGTTTAGGATTATACTTATTTTTAGTGATAATTTTTATTTTACCGTAATAGTTTACATTCTCAATTTCAATATCATTTTTTTCAATATTTACACTTTCAATTTCCTTTGGATTTATTGTTTTAAGAATACTTTCGTTTACAAGTTTTTCATTTATGAAAATGGCAGGTTTTTTATTGTTTTCAACTTCGTTTTTATATATGACTTTTATAATTGTATCATTTTCTGCATTAATTGTGGTCTCTGTTATTTTCAATCCATTTAATTTTTCGGATTTCAATTGTCCAAAACTATAAATTGATAAAAGTAATGTTAAAATTAAAAATGTCTTTTTCATAAATTTCTGGTTTTAGTCCCAAATGTTTGGAACGGTTTATTTTTATTAAACATAAATGTTTTTATGAACGTATAAAATAAAATAAGCCATTGCTTGTAACCGCTTTTAGGGGCTATTTTTTTATTCATCAATATCTTCAAAAATTAGTTTATTCTCATTTTTGTCGATTTCTATTTTTCTCCATGTAGGTGCATAACCTTCTCCTTGTGGTTCAAATAGTTCTCTTATAAATTGCTTTTCAGTTTCATAATTTTTTATTCTTTTCGGACCATTGTAATAATCTTTTCTATTATCAAAATAAGATGGAGTTTCTTTATCTAAATTAAAGTTTTTTGATTCTTTAATTTCATCAATTATTCTCATTTTGTCTTTTTCAGAAATTTTCAGAGAGAATGTATGATAATAATCTCCAATTGCGGACATAGATTCGTTTTTAAGTATTTCAAAATTATCATTAAGAACTACGTTTTGTTCTTTAAGTAAATCTAATGCATCATTTTTTGAAAATAATTCATCTTCAAAAAAAATATTGACAGCAAAAAGTAAAAAAAATAAACCAACTATTGAAGAAAGTATAATTCCCGTTTTTTTCTGACCTCTTTTTTTGGGAATTGAATATAAAATATAAACCAACCACAAGCAAAAAGCAATTGGAATTAATATAGCTAAAATGATAACTAACGTTAAAAAAAACTCTTCCATTTATGTAATATATTCGTTTTTTCGTGGTAAAATAGCCACTAATCAGTAAAAATATGCATGCACAGTTTACAAATAGTTATAAACATATAAATAATGTATTGTAAATATAAGAAAATTTTTATAAACAAAAAAACCTGCTCCATAAACTGAAACAGGCATATAAAAAGATGAGTTTATCTTTTTTAAAAGTTAGGCGATAAATTGTATTTTTTATAAAAATTATCTAAGGCTTCTACCACTTCATCCTCGGTGTCAACAATTTTAAATAAATTCATGTCTTCTGGGCTTGCATTGTGGAATTTTTCAATTATTGTATTTTGAATCCATTCTATCAAACCAGACCAAAATTCACGACCCACTAATATGATAGGGAATTTGGCAATTTTTTTAGTTTGAATTAAGGTAATGGCTTCAAATAGTTCGTCTAAGGTGCCAAAACCTCCCGGCATCACCACAAATCCTTGAGAATATTTTACAAACATTACTTTTCTCACAAAGAAGTAATCAAAGTTTAGGTTTTTATCTCTGTCTATGTAAGGGTTAAAGTGTTGCTCAAAAGGCAATTCAATGTTAAGTCCCACTGATGTTCCACCACCAAAATGTGCACCTTTGTTTCCTGCTTCCATAATACCAGGGCCACCGCCTGTAATAACGCCATAACCCGCTTTACTGATTTTATAAGCAATTTTTTCGGCTAATAAGTAATACTTATCTTCAGGTTTAGTTCTTGCAGAACCAAAAATAGAAACACAAGGACCAATTTTTCCCATCGCTTCATATCCATTTACAAATTCGGACATAATTTTGAAAATTGCCCATGAATCATTTGATCTAATTTCGTTCCAAGTTTTTTGTTTAAATTTTTCTTGAATTCTGTGCTCTTCGTTTTCGTATTGCTCTAATGCCATATTTTTTTGTATTAAATATTAAACAGCCTACTAAGATAATTCTTTTTTCAAAAATTTTGCCGTGTGACTTTCTTTATTTTTTGCTACTACTTCAGGTGTGCCACAACACAACACTTTTCCGCCTCCTTTTCCGCCTTCAGGACCTATGTC
Source organism: uncultured Flavobacterium sp. (assembly GCF_937876455.1). GTDB lineage: Bacteria > Bacteroidota > Bacteroidia > Flavobacteriales > Flavobacteriaceae > Flavobacterium. Next base: position 4,681 of record NZ_CALFIG010000248.1, on the reverse strand, counting down.
TATAATGTAATCTGCAAGTTTAATTACGTCTAAATTGTGTTCAATAATGACTACCGTATTCCCTTTATCAACTAATTTTTGAATAACGTCCATTAAAATTCGAATGTCTTCAAAATGTAAACCTGTTGTAGGTTCGTCTAAAATATAAAAGGTATTGCCTGTGTCTTTTTTGGCTAATTCGGTAGCTAATTTAATACGCTGCGCTTCGCCACCCGAAAGGGTAGTGCTTTGTTGGCCTAATGTAATATAACCCAATCCAACATCTTGAATGGTTTTTATTTTTCGATAAATTTTAGGGATATTTTCAAAAAAATCTACCGCTTCATCAACGGTCATGTTTAAAATATCTGAAATAGATTTTCCTTTATATCTAATTTCTAATGTTTCTCTGTTAAAACGCTTTCCTTGACAGGTTTCACATTCTACATACACATCGGGTAAAAAACTCATTTCAATTGTTCGCACACCGCTTCCTTCACATGTTTCGCATCTTCCTCCGGTTACATTAAAACTAAATCTTCCCGGTTTATATCCTCTAATCTGTGCTTCGGGTGTTTGTGTAAATAAACTTCTAATTTCAGAAAACACATCGGTGTAAGTAGCAGGATTGCTTCGAGGGGTTCTTCCTATAGGACTTTGATCAATATCGATTACTTTGTCAATATGGGCTAAACCTTCTATTTTTTTATAAGGTTGTGGTTTTTTGACTGCATTGTAAAAATGCGTATTTAAAATAGGGTAGAGGGTTTCGTTGATTAAAGTTGATTTTCCACTACCAGAAACTCCTGTAACGCAAATCATGGTACCTAATGGAAATTCTACCGAAACATTTTTTAAATTATTTCCTGTTGCTCCAGTGAGTTTAATGTATTTTCCATTGCCACTACGGCGAATTTTTGGAACTTCAATTTTTAATTTTCCATTTAGGTATTGAGCTGTAATGGTGTTTTCTTTTAGCAACTCTTTAGGTGTACCTTCACTTATAATTTGTCCACCAAATTTACCTGCTTTTGGACCAATATCAATGACATAATCGGCACGTTCAATCATGTCTTTGTCGTGTTCAACCACTAACACCGAGTTACCAATATCTCGTAAACTTTCTAATGATTTTATTAATCGTTCATTGTCTCTTTGGTGTAACCCAATGCTTGGCTCGTCTAAAATGTATAACACACCCACTAATTGTGAGCCAATTTGTGTAGCCAATCGAATGCGTTGTGCTTCACCTCCAGATAACGTTTTGGAACTTCTATTTAAATTTAGATAATCTAAGCCAACATCCAATAAAAATTGGATTCTAGCATTGATCTCTTTGAGTATTTCTGTTGCAATTACACGTTGTTTTTCCGAAAGATGAGAAGGCAATGCTGTAAACCAAGAAGCTAATTCCACAATGTCTAATTGTACTAAATCACCAATACTTTTTTCATTGATTTTAAAATATAAAGCTTCTTTTTTTAATCGAGTTCCTTGACAAGCTCCACATTCATTTTCGTCCATGAATTCTTTTGCCCATCTTTTAATACTTTGTGAATCAGACTGTTCAAATTGATTCTTGATAAAATTTGAAATTCCTTCAAAATCAATTTTATATTCTTTTGTAATTCCCATTACTTTAGATACAACCGAAAACTTATCATTTCCTCCATACAATATCATTTCCATTGCCTCTGCAGGAATTTGACTGATGCTGTCAGTTAATTTGAAACCAAATTTTTCGCCAATGATTTCTAACTGTTTAAAAATCCATGAGCTTTTGTATTCACCTAACGGAGCAAAACCACCATTTTTAATCGATAAGGAAGGATTAGGAATTATTTTTTGTAAATTGATTTCGTTAACGACACCTAATCCGTTACAATCAGGACAAGCTCCTTTTGGGGAGTTAAACGAAAAGTTATTAGGCTCTGGATTTGGATAAGAAATACCACTGGTAGGACACATTAAACTTCGACTGTAATAGCGCACTTCGTCTTGATCTTGGGTAACAATCATCATACTATCATCGCCATGATGCATCGCTATTTTGATACTTTCTGTAATGCGTTTATCTGTTTCCTCGTCGTTTTTTATGGCAATTCTGTCAATCACAATCTCGATGTCATGTGTTTTGTATCGATCCACTTTCATGCCATATTCAATGTCTTTTATGACGCCATCAATTCTAACTTTTACAAACCCTTGTTTTGCTATTTGTTCAAATAACTCTCTATAATGCCCTTTTCTAGAACGTACCACAGGAGCTAAAACATTTATTCGTTGGTCATTAAACTCCTCAAAAATTAAGGTTTTAATTTGCTCATCCGAATAGGATATCATTTTTTCTCCCGTATTATAGCTATACGCATCGGCTGCTCTTGCATATAATAAACGAAGAAAATCATATATCTCTGTAATAGTTCCAACAGTAGAACGAGGGCTTTTATTGGTTGTTTTTTGCTCTATAGCAATCACAGGAGATAAGCCATCAATTTTATCCACGTCAGGACGTTCTAATCCGCCTAAAAATTGACGTGCATAAGCAGAAAAAGTTTCGATGTACCTGCGTTGTCCTTCCGCATAAATAGTATCAAAAGCCAACGAAGATTTTCCAGAACCAGAAAGGCCAGTTATAACTACTAATTGTTCTCTTGGAATAGAAACATCAATGTTTTTTAGATTATGTGCTCGTGCACCTATAATTTCAATGAATTCTTCGGGTTTATGTTGCATAATTTTTGGCAAAACGCAAAGATACTCATTTCAATCTAATTTTTGAAGTAGACAAGTGTAAAGAAAATAAAAAAGAAAGCGCTAAAGTAAACGCTTTCTTTGTCTGTTATTGATGTAATCGTTAATGGCTTTTTTAGTGGTGACCCAATTTCTACCTTCTTTGTAAGCGTCAATTTTTCCTTGACGCGCCAACAAACTAATGTATTCTTGGCTATAAGGTGTATTAGGTTCACTAACAATAGTAGTTATAGATTGATAATCTTCATCGTTATCGCTTGGAATTGATGTTAAATAAATATTAACCGTTCTTTCCAAAGCCTGACACATTAACAATGTTAACTTTTGATAATTGCCATTATTTGCCTGATTTAAAGCTTCATAATATTTTTTTCTATCATTTTTTAAGATGATGGCTGGCGGAAAACCTCTTCGCATTAATAATAAATTCATGGCTAAACGAACGGTTCTTCCATTTCCATCAAAAAATGGATGAATCCAAACTAATTTATGATGGAAAATTGTAGCTAACTCAATATCATTCAATTGCAAAGGGTTTTCATTTACAAATTGTATTAATTCATCTATCAAATCAGATACTTTATTAGCATTTGGAGGAATAAAATTTGCACCTGTAATTCTTACGCCTGCATTTCTAATTCTTCCTGCAAAATCATCTTCAATAGCTCTTAAAACTAATCCATGAAGTGATAAAATATCGATACTTCTTAGTGTGTAATTATCATTGATGATTTGATACAAATAATTAATGGCATGCTCATGATTTTTTGCTTCAAAATGTTCCCGCAAAGATTTACCTTTAACAGTAATGCCTTCTTGCAGTACCATTTGTGTTTCTCGAAGCGAAAGCGTATTGCCTTCAATACTATTTGAATTGTAAGTCCATTCTACAGCAAGTGATTCTTTAATTTTTGTAATAGCAGTGTAGGGAAGCGGTCTGTTTAGATTAAGCACAGCGAGTTTATCATACAATCTTTCGAATGTTGATTGAAATTCTTTGCGATAGGATAAATCGATATTCCACATGACATTTTTATTTCAACCACAAAGATAATACTATCGGATAGAATAAAAAAATATTTTATACGATATTAAAATTTTTGATAATTGATTTTGGATATTCTGTTGTTGAAATTTGAAATTTTAGTTATTGGAATTTACCTAATTATTCAACTTAATTAGTTCTTTTACTCAATAATAATCGACTTTAATCAATGTCTGTATTTTTGTAAAAATACAATTTTTAAGCTAATAAAAATGGCTTTTACTGCCCCAGTTTTGTGTTTTTCTCAATAAAAACAACTAAAAATTTGAAACCTATTTTTAGGAATAATTTTTTTGCAATGTTCCAAAAAAAAGGTAGTTGACCAAATAGGGCTCCGTAAAATAATAAGAGAATTTTGTAGAATGGATATATAATTAAGATATATAAGGGATAATACACCCATAATGAAACACTTTCTTTTGTAATGCCAATAACTCCCAAAATAGGTTTTGCAATCACGGCTGCAGTCGAACCTGTAATTGCAAAAACGCAAAAAATGATAAAAAACTGAAAATTACTTTTAATGTTCCAGCGTGATTTTAATTCCTTAAATTTTGACATAGTAGGCAAATGTCTCTTTAGTATTGAGGGTATAAAGATAAAAAAAAGCACTGATACTGTCAGTGCTTTTTAATTATTGTTTTAATAGATTGCTAATTTGATACGCTAATTCAGTTCCTATACGGTCTTGTGCTTCTAGTGTAGCAGCGCCAATATGAGGTGTTAAAGATATTTTAGGATGCATTAAAATTCGAATTTCTGGTGAAGGCTCATTTTCAAAAACATCCAATCCTGGAGTTTTGGCGGCAGAAAAAATGACTCTATTCCCAGCATTCCTTTAAACAGAATATAGGCTGATTGCAGGCTATTCGCCCGGAAGAGGGCCCATCCAAACGCCACCGC
>NZ_CALFIG010000247.1 GCF_937876455.1 uncultured Flavobacterium sp. | reverse complement strand
GGTTGCCAAGGCGTTTGATTACAGGGATCAAGGCCAGAATTTCATGGGCTTCACCGGAGTTGGAAATCGCCAGTACGACATCGTCTTTACTCAGCATCCCCAGATCGCCATGGCTGGCTTCGCCCGGATGGACAAAAAAAGCCGGCGTACCGGTACTGGCCAAGGTGGCGGCAATTTTACGGCCGATATGGCCGGATTTGCCCATGCCAATGACGACAACACGACCGGTGCAGGTTAAGAGTATTTGGCAAGCTTCGGCAAATTTTGCATCGATGCGATTAACTAAGTCAGCAACAGCTTTTGCTTCGGTTTGGATAACGGCTTTGCCAAGTTCACAGAATTTATGATGGGTAGACATGAGCTTCGAGGGTACCTGCAAAAAACATCATTTTACGGATGTGAGTCAGGAACGGCAAATTAAAGCACCTGTTTTTTCACCCAGTTCACATAAGTGTCAATAGCATCAGTAGTTGCTTTAATGGCATTTATGGTTTCTTCTGCTTCTGTAGTTGATTTCAAAGAAAAAGAGAAAAAAACGACAAAAACAGAAAAATCTTGTTGTTCAGATAAAAAAGCAGCAGACAAAAAATCTTGCTCTACTACAGAGAAAAAATCTTGTTGTTCAAAAAAATAATTAGATTTAAGATAAGTACGAAACCGTTTAAGTAATTAAACGGTTTTTTTATGCCAATAAATGGCGTAACTTACAAATCAAATTCTTAAATTTGCCCTTCATTAAATCTTAAAAAACTATGTTTGACAATCTTACCGATAAGTTAGATAAAGCATTCCATATATTAAAAGGACACGGAAAAATTACTGATGTTAATGTTGCAGATACACTTAAAGAAGTGCGAAGAGCATTACTTGATGCCGATGTTAATTTTAAAATTGCAAAAGATTTTACCACAAAAGTAAAAGAAAAAGCGCTAGGCGAAAATGTATTAACAACCTTACAGCCAGGCCAATTAATGGTTAAAATCGTAAAAGATGAATTAACCGAATTAATGGGTGGAGAGGTTACAGGTATTAATTTAGCGGGTAATCCATCAGTTATTTTAATGTCAGGTTTACAAGGGTCTGGTAAAACGACTTTTTCTGGTAAATTGGCCAATTTCTTAAAAACAAAAAAATCAAAAAAGCCATTATTAGTAGCATGTGATATTTATCGTCCTGCAGCGATTAATCAGTTGCACGTTGTTGGCGAACAAATAGGTGTTGAGGTCTATTCAGAACCAGAAAATAAAGACGCTGTTTCTATAGCACAAAATGCTATTAAACATGCAAAAGCAAATGGGTTTAACGTTGTTATTGTCGATACAGCTGGACGTTTAGCTGTTGATGAGCAAATGATGAACGAAATTGCAAATGTGCATCAAGCTATACAACCCGATGAAACACTTTTTGTTGTAGATGCCATGACAGGTCAAGATGCTGTAAATACGGCAAAAGCATTTAATGATAGATTAAATTTTGACGGAGTTATCTTAACAAAACTAGATGGAGATACACGAGGTGGAGCAGCTATTTCAATTAAATCCGTTGTAAATAAACCTATCAAATTCATTGGTACAGGAGAAAAAATGGATGCTATTGACGTGTTCTATCCTTCTCGTATGGCAGACCGAATTTTAGGAATGGGCGATGTCGTTTCTTTAGTAGAACGTGCTCAAGAGCAATATGATGAGGAAGAAGCAAGAAAACTCCAAAAGAAAATTGCTAAAAATGAATTTGGTTTTGATGATTTCTTGGCGCAAATTCAACAAATTAAAAAAATGGGAAGCATGAAAGATTTAGTCGGCATGATCCCAGGAGCAGGGAAAGCATTAAAAGATGTAGAAATTAATGATGATGCCTTTAAGCATGTTGAAGCCATTATTCAATCCATGACCCCAAAAGAAAGAAGCAAACCGGCTATTATAGATGTAAAAAGAAAGCAACGCATAGCTAAAGGTTCAGGTAGAAAAATGGAAGAAGTAAACCAACTAATGAAACAGTTTGAACAAATGAGCAAAATGATGAAAATGATGCAAGGTGGTGCGGGAAAAAACTTAATGAAAATGATGGGTGGCATGAAGGGCATGAGCTAAAAAAGTGTAAGGTTTAAAGGTTCAAGTTTGAATTTTTAAACCTTTTTTTATAAATCTAACTATTCGTTTTGGGTAACACACAACTTTAACCCTAAAACGTAACTCGAGGCGAAGCCGAACACAAAGAAGTTAAAACTAAAACAACTAACAAATGCAACTACTAGACGGAAAAAAAATTTCAGACGACATTAAAAATGAAATCACTGCTGAGGTTTTAAAAATGAAACAACGAGGGGAAAAAGTACCCCATTTAGCCGCAATTATTGTGGGAAATGATGGGGCAAGTTTAACCTATGTTAACAGTAAAGTTAAATCCTGCGAGCGTGTTGGCTTTGAGTCAACATTAATTAGAATGCCAGGCACTACGTCAGAAACAGAACTGTTAAAAAAAATCGATGAATTAAATAACGATAAAAATATTGACGGTTTCATTGTACAATTACCTTTGCCACCACAAATAGATACACAAAAAGTAATTATGGCTATTGATCCCTCTAAAGATGTGGACGGTTTTCACCCAGAAAATTTCGGAAAAATGGCCTTAGACATGAGTACATTTATACCTGCAACGCCTTTTGGAATATTAGAATTATTGGAGCGTTATAATGTTGAAACACAAGGTAAGCATACCGTTGTAATTGGAAGAAGCCACATCGTAGGTCGCCCTATGAGTATTTTGATGGGTAGAAAAGGATTTCCAGGCAATTCAACAGTGACCTTAACCCATACACATACTAAAAATATAAACCAAATTACTTCTCAAGCAGATATTATTATTTCGGCTTTGGGTGTGCCCAATTATCTGAAAGCAGAAATGATTAAAGATGATGCGGTTATCATTGATGTAGGTATTACAAGGGTTGCAGATGAAAATTCAGAAAAAGGATATAAAATAGTGGGCGATGTAGATTTTGAAAATGTGTCTAAAAAAGCCTCTTACATTACGCCTGTTCCAGGAGGGGTAGGACCTATGACCATAGCAATGTTATTAAAAAACACGCTACTCGCTAGAGAAAATGGAATAAAATAGATAAAGCCCTTTTGGGCTTTTTTTATTGAAGGTTCTGTCGAAATTTGTCAAAATTAAGTTAATATAGTACAATGTACTTGTTTAATTGCAATGATTTCCTATTTTTGTTAATTAACAAAATCATAAGAACAAAAAATGAAGTTTAAATCTATTTTTTTAGGTGTTTTATTACTAGTTATTAGCCGGCTTTCAGCACAAAATGCTAAAGAAGTTCTATTTAAAATTGACGACAAACCTTATTACACAGATGAGTTTGTTCGTATATATAAGAAGAATTTAGATTTAGTAAAAGACGACTCTCAAAAAGATTTAAATCATTATTTTGATTTGTTTTTAGGGTATAAGTTAAAAGTAGCCAAAGCTTATAAATTAGGCTTGCAACACGGTACAAAATACCAAAACGAACTCAATTCCTATAGAAATCAATTAGCAAAAGGGTATTTAAATGATTCAAAAGTAACTTCTAAATTAATTGAAGAAGCCTATAACCGAAATTTAATTGAATTGAGAGCTTCACATATATTAATTTCTTTTGATGAAAGTGTAAAAGGAGCAGATACTATTCCTTTTTATACTAGAGCCTTGGAACTTAAAAGAAGAATTGAAAAAGGTGAAAAATTTGAAGATGTTGCGGTTGTAGAATCTCAAGATCCTTCAGTAAAAGACAATAAAGGCGATTTAGGATTTTTTACAGCTTTCAGAATGGTGTATCCTTTTGAATGTGCTGCTTATAAAACGCCAGTTGGCCAATTGTCAAATCCTGTTCGCACACGTTTTGGATACCATATTATAAAAGTAACAGATAGTAGACCAAATAAAGGAGAAGTGGCCGTAGCCCATATTATGTTAGCAAAACCAGCCGACAATAATGCTGCGTTACTTGAAAAAAATCAAAAAACAATAGCTGAAATTTATACAAAATTGCAACAAGGTGAAAATTTTGAAGCACTCGTTGCTCAGTTTTCAGAAGATAAATCAACAGCTTCTAAAGGAGGTGTTTTACAACGTTTTGGTGCAGGACAATTAAGTGCTGAAGAATTTGAAAATGTAGCCTTTTCACTTGATAAAAAAGGAGCTATTTCCCAACCTTTCGAAACACAATTTGGCTGGCATATAGTTAAATTAATTGATCAATTTCCAATTCAACCTTTAGATCAAATGAAAGCTGAATTAGAAAATAAGATAAAGAGAGATGAACGCTCATTAATCATTACCAATACATTGGCACAAAAATTAAAATCTAAATACAGTTTTGAAACAAATACTAAAGAATATAAAAATGCAGAAAAAGCAGTAACAGAAGAAATTTATTTTCAAACGTATGAATTGCCAAAAGACAAAGAAAATTTAAGAGGTGATATTGCAACTATTAATAAAACAAAAAAAATAGGAACGCCTTCTTTTATAAATTTTATTAATTCGCAACAAAAAAATAAATTGACCACTAAGCCGCTTAATAAATTGGTTGCTGAACTATATGACAAGTGGAAAGACGAACAATTGATTGCATATTATAATGAAAATTTAGAAAATGAGTTTCCAGATTTTAAATATATTATGGATGAATATAGAGATGGTTTGTTGTTGTTTGAATTGATGGAGCAAGAAATTTGGAATAAATCAAAATCAGATACGCTAGGTTTACAAGCCTTTTATGAATCAAACAAAGGAAATTATCAATGGAAGAAAAGATATGATGTAACTATTTTATCTAGTACAGATGAGCAAGCTATTCAAAAAGCTTCTTCCTATTTGCAAAAAGGAAAAGATATTGACTTCATCAAACAAAAATTAAATAAAGACAATAAAGTGGTTTTGATGTCAAAATCAGGATTGTATGAGGAAGATTATGACGTGTTAAAGAAAATGACATCCGTGCAATCTGGCGTAAATCCAGTTTTTAAAGATGGTAATTATTATTTTGTGGTACAAGTCAAAAATATAAAATTGCCTGAAAACAAAACCATTAGCGAATGTAAAAGTAAATTAGTGAACGATTACCAACAATTTTTAGAATCACATTGGGTAGATAATTTGAAAAAAGAATTTAATATTTCCATCGACAAAACGGTTTTTGAAAAAGTAAAAGCTCAATTAAAGTAAATGAAGAGAATTGTTGTTTTAGTTGGAATGATATTTTTGTTGGGTTGTGTTGAAACATCAAAGAGAGATAATTCAGCTGCTATAGCTCGAGTAAATGATACGTACTTGTACCTGGCCGATATTCAAAATTTAGTTCCGGCAGGAACATCCAAAAAAGACAGCATCAACTTGGTTAAAGATTTTATGACAAGATGGGCAACGCAGCAATTATTAATGCATAAAGCTGAAAAAAATATTAGTAAAATACAACAACAAGAATTTGAAGTATTAATCAATCAATATAAAATAGATTTATATACAAAAGCTTATTTGGAAGGTCTAGTTCAAACAAAGGTAGATACATTAATTACAGATCAAGAAATAGAAAATTATTATCAAAAAAATAAAACCAATTTAAGAGCCACAGAACCATTAGTAAAAATGCGTTTTATTAATTTAGTAAAAGGCTCGTCTAAACTAGCGGCTATACAGTCTAAATTTTTAAAATTTTCCAAAAAAGACCGTCAAGATTTACATAAAAAGGCCATACAATTTAAAAGTTATGCGTTAAATGATAGTTTATGGATTGATAGTAACCAAGTGTATGAAAAATTACCTTTTATTAATCAGGAAAATAGCGCTCAATTTATGATTGCAGGAAAGGCTTTTCAATACTCAGACTCAAGTTCGGTTTGGTTAGTCAAAGTAAAAGATATGATAAATAAAAATAACATCTTACCTTTGCAGTATTGTAAGCCTATAATTAAACAACTATTATTAAAAAATAGAAAAACAGATTTAATCAACAAAATTCAAAAAGAAATAACAAATGATGCCATTAAAGACAATGATTTCGAAATTTTTAAATAAGCAAAACCTTATCCTATTAATCATTCTATTTTCGTTAGTTGCCACAGCACAAAAGAAACAAAAAGTAGATGGAGTTGCTGCTGTAGTAGGTGATTTTATCGTATTAGATTCAGATATAGATTTGATGTACTTAGAAATGCAATCGCAAGGTATTGACACCAAAAACATCACCAGATGTGAACTGTTAGGAAAGCAATTAGAAGATAAATTGTATGCGCATCAGGCTATTCAAGATAGTATTGTAGTAACAGATGAAGAGGTGACTAGCTTTATGAATGAGCAAATTAATTCAATGGTTGAACAAATTGGTTCTAAAGAAAAGTTATACGAATATTATAAAAAGAAAGACGAACAGGATTTTAAAGCTTATTTTTTTGATATTATCAAAATGAACAAGTTAACTTCTCAAATGCAACGAAAAATTATTGATGGGGTTTCTGTGACACCAGAGGAAGTAAAACAATTTTTTAATGGTATTCCTAAAGACGAAATTCCTACCATTGGCGCAGAAGTTGAAATTGCTCAACTAATTGTTAAGCCTATCATTACTAAAGAAGATAAACAAGCTGTTATTGATAAATTGAATGGTATTAGAAAAGATATTTTAGATGGTACGTCAAGTTTTACAAGTAAAGCGGTTATTTATTCTGAAGATCCAGGTTCAAGTTCAAATGGGGGTTATTATAAAATAAACAAAAAAACGCAATTTGTCAAAGAATTTAAAGATGTCGCTTTTCGATTAAATGAAGGAGAAATATCAGAACCATTTGAAACGGAATTTGGTTATCATATTATTCAGGTAGATAAAATTATGGGACAAGATATTGAATTAAGACATATTGTAATTAGCCCTAAAGTATCTTCAAAAGCTGTTTCAGAAGCTAAAGAAAAAATAGATGCTATAAGAGCTAAAATTGCAAGTGGCGAAATTACTTTTGAAGATGCGGCTAAGTCTTCTTCTGATGATAAAGACACTAAAAATAATGGTGGGTTATTATTGAATCCTAGAACATCAGAACCTAAATTTGAGGTTTCAAAATTAGATCCAGCCCTTTACAATCAAATTAATACACTTAATGAAGGACAAATGACCAATGTTTTTGTAGATCAAGAACGTCAAGGTGCTAAGTTTTTCAAAATATTAAAAGTGGTTAAAAAAACCGCAGAACACAAAGCAGATTTTTCAACAGATTATATTAAGATAAAAGAATTAGCACTTTCAGATAAACAATATAAGACCATTGCAAAATGGACCGAAGAAAACATTGAAAAAAATTATATAAAAATCAACGGGGAATATAAAGATTGTGTATTTACAAATAATTGGTTAAAAAAACAATAACATGTCTGACGTAGCCGCTTTAGAAAAATTAGTACAAAAACAAAAGTTATTAAAGCAAGAAATTGCAAAGATTATTGTAGGACAAGATGAAGTTGTTAATCAAATTGTTTTGAGTATTTTTTCAGGAGGTCATGCTTTACTCATTGGCGTTCCTGGATTAGCCAAAACATTAATGGTAAATACAATTTCACAAGCGTTAGGATTGCATTTTAAACGCATACAGTTTACACCAGATTTAATGCCTTCCGATATTTTAGGAAGTGAAATATTAGATGAAACACGAAATTTTAAGTTTATAAAAGGACCTGTTTTTGCAAATATTATTCTAGCAGACGAAATAAACCGTACGCCCCCAAAAACACAAGCCGCTTTATTAGAAGCTATGCAGGAAAAATCAGTTACTGTTGCAGGACATCATTATAAATTAGAACTTCCATTTTTTGTATTGGCTACACAAAATCCAATTGAACAAGAAGGAACTTATCCGCTTCCAGAAGCGCAGTTAGACCGATTTATGTTTGCTGTAAAACTTGAATACCCTTCGTTTGAAGAAGAAGTTCAGGTAGTGAAAACCACAACAACAGAACAAAAAACTGAAGTTTTACCGTTATTCACTGCCGAAGAAATTATTGAATATCAAAATTTAATTCGAAAAATTCCTGTAACCGATCACGTGATTGAATATGCTGTAAGCTTAGTTTCAAAGACGCGCCCAACGAATCCTTTAGCTGCAGATTTTGTAAAAAGTTATTTAGATTGGGGAGCTGGACCAAGAGCGTCTCAAAGTTTAATATTAGCTGCTAAGGCACATGCTGCTATGAATGGTAAATATTCGCCTGATATTGAAGATGTACGAGCGGTTGCAATAGGTGTATTAAGACACAGAATAGTGAAAAATTATAGAGCTGATGCTGAAGGAATTACTGAAGAAACAATCATAGAAAATTTATTTTAATAGCCATAAATTAAAAATAATTCTTACTCCTAATCAATCATCGTAAGATATTAAGGTTGATTAGGATTTTTTTATTCATTATCCCACTAAATCAATTGTTTAATACGTCTTTGTTTTGCCGATTTAATAAAAACAACTCGCCTTTTTTTAGAAATTCGTATTTTAAGATTAAAAAATTAATAATTCTTAAATAAATAGTTAAATATGACTTTTTTTTTGAATTAAATTTAGTTAAATGTAAAATTTGTAAATAATAATTTCCTCATTAGGTAATTTTATTAAAAATTTTTTAATTTCGATAGAATTAATTAAATTTGTATCATAAAATACAATTTAAATTGTTTTACCATGAATGAATTAAATCTTTATAAAGCGTATATTAAAGAAATTGAAGAAAGAAATGGTCAAGGATTGCATCCAAAACCAATTGATAGTGCTGAATTGTTAAGCGAAATTATCGCTCAAATTAAAGAAGCAAACAACCCAAATAGAAAAGAGTGTCTGCACTTTTTTATCTATAATACGTTGCCTGGTACCACAAGTGCGGCAGGACAAAAAGCAAAATTCTTAAAAGAAATTATTCTAGAGCAAGAGGTTGTGAGTGAAATTACACCTGCTTTCGCATTGGAATTATTGTCTCATATGAAAGGTGGTCCTTCTATTGAAGTACTTTTGGATTTGGCATTAGGAAATGATGAAACTATTGCAAAAGAAGCAGCAGCAGTTCTTAAAACGCAAGTGTATTTGTATGATGCTGATATGGCACGTTTGAAAGATGCTTATACAAAAGGGAATGCCATTGCAAAGGAAATATTAGAAAGCTATGCTAAAGCAGAGTTTTTTACCAAATTGCCTGAAGTACCAGAAGAAATTAAAGTGGTTACGTTTATTGCTGGAGAAGGAGATATTTCAACCGATTTATTATCACCAGGAAATCAAGCACACTCTCGTTCAGATCGTGAATTGCATGGAAAATGTATGATCACGCCTCAAGCGCAAGAAGAGATTAAAGTACTTCAAGCTCAACATCCTGATAAAAGCGTGATGCTGATTGCCGAAAAAGGAACTATGGGAGTAGGTTCTTCAAGAATGTCAGGAGTGAATAACGTAGCACTTTGGACAGGTAAACAAGCAAGTCCTTATGTACCTTTTGTAAATATTGCGCCTATTGTGGGTGGAACTAACGGAATCTCGCCTATTTTTCTTACCACTGTTGATGTAACAGGAGGTATAGGAATTGATTTAAAAAATTGGGTTAAAAAAACCGATGCTAACGGGGAATTAGTCCGTGATGCAAATGGAGAGTCTGTTTTAGAGCAAGTATATACAGTAGCTACAGGAACAGTGCTAACGATTAATACAAAAACTAAAAAATTATATAATGGCGATAAAGAATTGATTGATATTTCAAAATCGTTTACGCCACAAAAAATGGAATTTATCAAAGCAGGTGGCTCTTATGCTATCGTATTTGGTAAAAAAATACAAACATTCGCTGCTCAGACGTTAGGTATTCAGGCACCTATAGTTTTTGCTCCTTCTAAAGAAGTTTCTAATCCAGGGCAAGGGCTTACAGCAGTTGAAAAGATTTTTAACAAAAATGCAGTGGGTGTAACTCCTGGAAAAGTGCTACATGCTGGTTCAGATGTTCGTGTGCAAGTCAATATTGTAGGTTCGCAAGATACAACAGGTTTGATGACTGCTCAAGAATTAGAATCGATGGCTGCTACAGTAATTTCGCCTATTGTAGATGGAGCGTATCAATCAGGTTGTCATACAGCTTCGGTTTGGGACAAAAAAGCACAAGCAAATATTCCAAAATTGATGCAATTCATGAATGATTTTGGTTTAATTACCGCTCGTGATCCAAAAGGTGTTTATCCTGCCATGACAGATGTTATTCACAAAGTATTGAATGATATTACGGTTGATGATTGGGCAATTATCATTGGAGGAGATTCGCATACAAGAATGTCAAAAGGAGTAGCTTTTGGTGCCGATTCAGGTACTGTAGCCTTAGCCTTAGCAACAGGTGAGGCGTCTATGCCAATTCCAGAATCAGTGAAGGTTACTTTCAAAGGAACCATGAAAGACTATATGGACTTCCGTGATGTAGTGCATGCTACTCAAGCACAAATGCTACATAAATTTGGAGGAGAAAATGTTTTCCAAGGTAGAATTATTGAGGTGCACATTGGAACATTAACTGCTGACCAAGCTTTTACATTTACCGATTGGTCTGCTGAAATGAAAGCAAAAGCGTCTATTTGTATTTCTGAAGACGAAACCTTAATACAATCTCTTGAAATTGCAAAAGCTAGAATCCAAATCATGATTAACAAAGGAATGGATAATAGCAAGCAAGTACTTCAAGGGTTAATTAATAAAGCAAACAATAGAATTACTGAAATCAAATCAGGATCAAAACCAGCGTTACGACCAGATGCGAATGCTAAATATTATGCAGAAGTAGTGGTAGATTTGGATTTGATTAATGAACCAATGATTGCCGATCCAGATGTCAATAATAAAGATGTTTCCAAACGTTATACGCACGATACGATTCGTCCACTTTCTTTCTATGGTGGTACAAAAACGGTTGATCTTGGGTTTATAGGTTCTTGTATGGTGCATAAAGGCGATATGAAAATCTTAGCTCAAATGCTTAAAAATATTGAGAAACAACAAGGTAAAGTGGAGTTTAAAGCGCCTTTAGTGGTAGCACCACCAACATACAATATTGTTGATGAATTGAAAGCAGAAGGCGATTGGGAAGTGTTACAAAAATATTCAGGTTTTGAATTTGATGATAATGCTCCAAAATCAGCAGCACGTACGGAGTATGAAAACATGTTGTATTTAGAGCGTCCAGGATGTAATCTTTGTATGGGTAACCAAGAAAAAGCTGCAAAAGGAGATACGGTTATGGCAACATCAACTCGTTTGTTCCAAGGTAGAGTTGTTGAAGATTCTGCGGAGAAAAAAGGAGAATCGTTGCTGTCTTCAACTCCAGTAGTAGTATTGTCTACTATTTTAGGAAGAACACCTTCTATAGAAGAGTATAAAAAAGCAGTAGAAGGTATTAACTTAACTAAGTTTGCGCCATCTCATAAGTTATTGGTTGATTAAAATATCAGTCAAAAAATAAATTCAGGCGGCCAAAATAAAGCCGCCTTTTTTATAATATATTGTTAAATCAACGGTATAATTATACCTTATTTTTTATCTTGCAACGCCTTTATATAAATCTATCTATTACACACGATATGAAATTGAAGTACATTATTATTTTTTTAGTTTTTATTTGTAACTATTCTTTTGCACAGCAATCCTTTAAACATATAGTTGTAAAAGGAGAATCTGTTTATACGATAGCAAAAAAATACGATGTATTAGAATCTGAAATATTAGCTTTAAATCCACAAGCAAAAGGGCTTTTACAACTTGATATGGAATTGCGGATTCCAAAAAAATCCAAAAAGAAGGAATTAGATAAGAAAAAATTTGTTCCAAAAGGGCCTTCACATATGATAGCACCAGGTGAATCTCTATCAACTATTGCAGATAAATATAATATTTCCATTGAAAAGCTTCGAGATGCAAATCCACATATTGTCAATGATCAAATTCAAATGGGAGAGTTATTGGCTTTGCCTAAAGGAATAAAAAAAGAAATTCCTAAAAAAGAAAGTAAAAAAGAGGAAAAAAAGGAAGTTAAAAATGAAGAAAAAAAACTACCTCAAAAACTAGATATAGCTACCACTAAGCATATTATTTTGTCCGGCGAATCTTTTTATTTTATTGCAAAAAAATATCAAATTTCAATAGATGAATTACGAACTGCCAATCCGCAAATAAGTAATGATCAACTAAAAGTAGGTGAAGAATTAATTATTCCAACTGTTAAAGAGTTAAAGTCTAAAGTAGTAGTCTCAAAACAGACTGTGGATTCAAAAAC
>NZ_CALFIG010000246.1 GCF_937876455.1 uncultured Flavobacterium sp. | reverse complement strand
ATTTTATCTTTGTATTAAAACGAATCCTTTAAATATTTGACTATTCCCAGTTACTGACTTTGCTTTTAAAGTATAGTAGTAACCACCATCCATTAAATCTTGGCCAATGAAATTATTGGTACCTCTACCATCCCATTCATTATTATAGTTAGCGTTATAATACACCACATTACCCCAACGATTGTATACTTCTAATTCTAAAGTGGTACCAAATGGTTTAAGAATTACAAATCGATCATTCACACCATCTCTATTTGGAGAGAATGCCTCTGGTATGTCAATTGCTAAGTCTGGAATAACTGCTGGAGTTGGAGATTTTACAGTCTCATTTGCAAAACTAGTAGATGAAGAATTGATACTCAAATTACCATATGGCGTAGTTGCAGTAATTACGGCCACATTGTTCACGGTACCACTATATCCTTTGGGTTGCAAATTCACCGTCAATCTTATTGTATCAATCGCAGCAGCAGCTAAACTACTTGTTGCTTTTAATAATTGAACATCTGTTTTTCCATTGAATGCATTGTTGAAAACCAATCCACCCGTTGAGGAAACAGAAACCACATCAAATAAGGTTGGTGACGGGAATGTATTTTGAAGATTATCTGCTACCAAAACATTGGTCATTCCTTCATCCGTTCTGTTGGTAACAATAAAGGTATAAGTAATATTGAATGTTGAATTGGACTGCAACTTAGGCTCATCAGCAATTTTTCGCAAATGAAGCATTGTTTTAGGATCCAACATAGTAACAGTAAATCCAACTGTATCACTCTCTATTCCATTAACAGTTTGGCTTGTTGTATACCTAGTTACACCAGGCACTGTTCCTAAAGTTGGGATGACAGATTGTAAAGATGCATTTTTAAAATAGTTTAAAACACTACCTGACATACCTGTAACCTGATTAGATACATTGGCAGGGTTTGATGTATTACCAATTATATATTTTTTATTAAGAATATTAGGATTAGATATTCTATATGATAAATGTTTTTTTACAATTGTTTTGATTCGCTCAATGTATATGGGTATGTTTTTTTATTCAAGTCAAGATAAGATAAACGAAGTTATTGAAAAAACTGTTGAAGAATTGAATAAGAAAGGAGAATAATAATTGTAACAAATTCCGTTTTGGTTTCGTAACTATTTTAAGAAACAAAACAGAAAATGAAAACACTTGCAAAACTCTTAGGACTTAAACCTAAATATCGTATTAATCCCGTAAAAGTTGGTGCACAAACACGCTATCAAATTCAGAAAAGTGTTTTAGGATTCGTATGGGACGCTGTGATTAATCCTTTGGTTATAAACCCACAATCACCTTATGAATATAAAATGTTTGCAGATGCAACCAAAAAGTTGGCTGAACTTGAAAAGAACTGTGCTTAATCATTCATTTTAGTTTTAGACAAGAAAACCCCCGATAAATAATATTTGGGTGTTTCTTGTTTTATGTAACAAACTGTATATTATTTCGTAACTACATTATGGAAATAGGACAAATAATGCAAGTAGAAAAATATAATCAACTTTCTGCTAAACAGTGGGAGTCTGATTATGAAAAGGCAATGGAAGAGTGTAAAAAAGGCAATAGACCACTTGGTTCATTACCACAATTAGCAATGTATTTGTTTTATAATAAACAAGGAAATGTTCGTAAACGTGGATATGTTGCAAGAACTGAAAAAAACACTTTTATTTGCCGTTCAACTAAACGTCAGTGTATTGCAGAATTAAATAAGTAACAAACTGTATATTATTTCGTAACTACATTATGGCAATCATAAATTTAAACAAACATATTTGGGAAGGTTGGACTGTCGGTTCATTCATTAACGAACTTGAACCTACATTCAACATAATTATGAGTGGTAATTCATACATAAAACCTTTTAAGACAAAAGAAGAGGTGAAAAAATGGTGTATGGAAAATCAACCATATTATAAAAAATACATTCCTGACGTTGTAAATTACTTTGTTGAAAAACTAAAACAATATGGCAAAGATTGTTAAAATAGGAAAGGCGGTTGTTGAACTTCATTTACCTCTATTAGCCGAAACTGCCTTAGAAAAACAAGGTATTGAGCCTACGCAAGAAATTGTTGATTGGTTAACATCATTTATGAATTATCAGTTTAACCACAATGTTTCATTTAAAAAATCCGTACTGAGCAAAGCAAATGAAGGTAATTATGGACGTGATTTTTTATATTCATTTGTAGAGCATTGGATAAAAGCAAAACAATGGGAAAAAAATCCTATGACTGAGGAAATGAAAAAATACATTGAATAATGATTTGGATTTATACAGTAAGTCAAACAAATTATATTTGGCAATCGACAATATATTTGTTGTAACAAATTAGTTCTCCCTTTCGTAACTCTATTATGGAACAACAAACAGACGATTTCAACTTAGATTTCTTAGAAGAATCTAACAATAAATTCTTAGAGGATATTGTAATAACAAAAAAAACTGTTGACAAAGAATATCTTCCAGTTGCTTACAAAATTTATCGTTGTGGTATTGGTTTATTAGAAAAACAACCAGTTGATACTTACACTGTAAAGAACGGTTATTTTGA
>NZ_CALFIG010000245.1 GCF_937876455.1 uncultured Flavobacterium sp. | reverse complement strand
GGGCTGACCACCGTTGACCCAATAACCCGAAGACAATTTTGGGAAATGATTTATACACAAGCTTATAAAGGTACTACCATTTTTGTAACCACACATTACATGGATGAAGCAGAATATTGTGACCGTGTTTCTATTATGGTTGACGGCTCTATTGAAGCTTTAGACACCCCAAAAAATTTAAAACAACAATTCAAAGTAGATTCTATGAATGATGTTTTTTTAAAATTAGCAAGGAATATAGAATAATAAATCACTACAACACTTGAAACTTAAACTAGAAACAAAAAACAAATGAAAAGATTTATCGGATTTGTAAAAAAAGAATTCTACCATATTTTCAGAGATAAACGTTCTTTGTTTATTCTGTTTGGTATGCCGATTGCCCAAATTTTATTGTTTGGTTTTGCCATAACAAATGAAATTAACAATGTTGACATTGCCATTTTAGACCAATCAAATGATATAGAAACACAAAAAATTATCTATAAAATAAAAGCATCACCTTATTTTAATGTTGAAAACCAAATTGAAAAAGAAAGCGACATAGAATCAGAATTTAAAAAAGGAAAAATCAAGGCAGTTCTTATTTTCGAACCAAATTTTAGTAAAAATCTAGAAACCAAAAAAGTAGCAGTAGTTCAAGCAATTACCGATGCGACCGAACCTAATGTTGCCAACACAATAGCAAATTATACCTCAGCAATTATACAAAATTATCAATCGCAAAAAAAACAATCCAATAGTAATCAGGTAAAGGTTGAAGTACAATCGAGAATGTTTTATAATCCTGAACTCAAAAGTGTTTTTAATTTTGTTCCGGGTGTAATGACCGTTATTCTAATGCTTGTTTCAGCTATGATGACCTCTATTTCTATCACACGAGAAAAAGAATTAGGCACTATGGAAATTCTTTTAGTTTCTCCATTAAAACCATTTCAAGTAATTATTGGAAAAGTATTTCCTTATATTTTTCTTTCCATTATCAATGCAATCGTAATATTAACATTAGGCTATTTTGTGTTCAAAATGCCTATAAATGGAAGCATCTTTTTGTTAGCTTTTGAAAGTATATTATTTATCATTTCTGCTCTTTCATTGGGGATATTAATTTCTACCGTTTCTAATTCTCAACAAACCGCAATGATGTTATCATTAATGGGTTTGATGCTACCAGTAATTATTCTATCAGGATTTATATTTCCTATAAATAGTATGCCTTTACCTATGCAAGTAATCAGTAACATCATACCTGCAAAATGGTTCATTATTATTGTAAAAGCCATTATGCTCAAAGGTGTCGGAATTCAATATATATGGAAAGAAACCCTTATATTAATAGGAATGACCGTATTTTTTATAACATTAAGCATCAAAAAATATAAAATTAGATTAGAATAAATTTTAGGAGCTATTCCTGCTTTACGCTCCAATCTTTTCTTTTTTAAAGAAAAAAAGAAAAGGATTTCCACTTCAATCAGGGCTAAAAATCACACAATGAAAACAATATTATTCATCATACAAAAAGAATTCAAGCAAATTTTTAGAGATAAAAGCATGCTTCAACTTATATTTATATTACCCATTTTGCAATTATTAATTTTGTCAAATGCAGCTACATTCGATGTTAAAAATATTGCAATAACCTTTGTTGACAATGACCAAAGTAGAGAATCAAGAGATTTAATAAATGCTTTTAAAGCCTCAACCTATTTTAAAGTTACAGAACCCTATTTTTCTGAAAAAGAAGCTATCCAAGAAATGCAAAAAGGAAAAACCGACATTATTGTAAATATTCCAATTCACTTCAATCGTGACCTTCAAAAAGACAAAAAAACAAGTATTTCAGTAAGTATTAATGCTATAGATGCTGCAACAGCAGGTGTTGAAAATGTATATGTAACACAAATTATAAATACATACAATCAAAATATTCAAATGCAGTCCAACTATTTTTCAGGAAACAAAGAAATACCTCAAAATATTATGGTTATACCGTCTTTTTGGTACAACAAAACCTTAAACTACAAAACCTTTATGGTTCCAGGTATCTTGGTTTTATTGGTTACCATGCTTACTTTATTTCTGTCATCAATGAATATAGTTAGAGAAAAAGAGTTAGGTACATTGGAGCAAATTAATGTAACACCAATAAAAAAATATCAGTTTATAGTTGGAAAATTATTTCCATTTTGGGTACTTGGCTTAGTGATTTTGACTGTTGGTTTGCTTATAGCTAAAGTTGTTTTTAATGTTCC
This sequence comes from uncultured Flavobacterium sp., assembly GCF_937876455.1. Classification (GTDB taxonomy): domain Bacteria; phylum Bacteroidota; class Bacteroidia; order Flavobacteriales; family Flavobacteriaceae; genus Flavobacterium. The sequence continues at coordinate 336 of NZ_CALFIG010000245.1, read as the reverse complement.
CATGCTAGGTAATATTTTCCTTGTTTATGGTTTCACATCAGTGTATTTGCTATTAATTTTAGGATTCGGACTATACATATCTAATCATACCGAAACCCAACAACAAGCAATGTTTATTGCGTGGTTCTTTATGGTGATTTTCATATTAATGAGTGGTTTATTTACACCTATCGAAAGTATGCCAAAATGGGCGCAAAGCTTAACATTGTTAAACCCTATTCGATACTTTGTAGAGTTCATAAGAATGGTTCTACTAAAAGGATCCGGATTTTTTGAAGTATTGCCAAACCTATTAATTGTTACAGATCGGAAGAGCACACGTCTGAACTCCAGTCA
>NZ_CALFIG010000244.1 GCF_937876455.1 uncultured Flavobacterium sp. | reverse complement strand
AACTTATCGAAAAACTCAATAAGCTCCTACCCTTTAGGGTAGTGAGAACTTAACCTTCTGGAGATATCATGTTTATTCTACCTTTATTATTACTAACCAATTCCCCTGTAGCTATTCTAGGGTCATCTTTAGCAACTCTAAAGTGATTTCCACATTTATCTCTAACAACCGTAGTACCCTTAACCATTCCAACTAATTCACCAGTTGCAATTCTAGGGTCATCATTCGCTACTTGTACTATATTACCATTTTTGTCTTTCATCATTGAAAGCCCCTTGGTTACACCGACCAATTCCCCTGTTTTAATCCTAGGGTCATCAATAGATACTTGTAAGATATTTCCATTTTTATCCTTAACAACAGTTTGATTTTTATTAACGCTAAAAATCTCTCCTGTTTTAATTCTAGGGTCGTCTACAGATACTTGAAATCTATTACCTTCTTTATCTTGCATTATAGCAAAACCTTTAGATACACTAACTAATTCACCAGTTGCAATTCTTGAATCGGATACATCTACAAAATGTATAACACCATCCTTGTCTTTCATGACAGCCTTACCTGCTGCATTATTCTTTAATTCCCCTGTTGCAACTCTAGGGTCATCAACTGGTACTCTAAAAGTATTCCCATCGGAATCTTTTGTAACATAAAAACCTTTTGAGTAACCAAATAATTCCCCCGTAGCTATTCTAGGGTCATCTACAGATACATAGTAGTTATTTCCTTCGGCATCTGTCATAGGAGTATATCCGATAAGTGAGCTAAATAATTCCCCTGTAGCTATTCTAGGGTCATCAATACAAACACGGTGATGATTTCCCAATGCATCTATCATATTTGTCATGCCTTTATTGATAGATACCAACTCTCCTGTTTTAATTCTAGGGTCATCTACAGAAACTTGAAATATATTACCTTCTTTATCTTGCATTATAGCAAAGCCTTTAGATACACCAACTAATTCCCCTGTAGCTATTCTAGGGTCATCAATCGACACTTGAAGTATATCCCCATCTTTGTTCTGCATTATAGCAAAGCCTTTAGATACACCAACAAGTTCACCAGTTGCAATTCTAGGGTCATCCACAGATATATGAAATATTTGACCATCTGTATTTTTCATGGCAACTTTATTTCTAAAGATGCCAAACAATTCACCAGTTGTAATTCTAGGGTCATCTACAGATACATAATATGTATTACCTTCTGAATCTTGCATAGGTGTCTTACCACATGCAAGTGGTTTCAACTCACCAGATAGTAACATTGGGTCATCTACAGATACTTGTGACGTATTCCCATTATTATCTACAACTGTAACTTTCCCCACACTCATGTGAACTAATTCACCAGTTTTCCATCTCTCATCATCATTACTAACATAGCAAGTCTTACCTTCTGCATTTCTAGCGGGCATCATCCCTAAAGGAGAATACTCGCTTCCATTTTCACACCTATTATAAAACCTCCCACTAGAGGCAGCTTTGTATTTCTTCAATAAGGCTGCCTCTGCGAGGTTAGCTTCCTCTCGGGTATCAAATTCTTGTAGCACTCTAAAATAGAAGTCCCCACGGTTTTGCCGCAGTGCCGTCTCTAACTCTTCATTTGTAGTAGACGTCTTATATTTCCCCGTCAATATATCTGGCACACTACGGTGCTTATCTGTCCGTACTCCAATATAGAGCTTACGGGTGCGCTTATGCGCTATTAAATATATATAATGTCTTAATTCTTGTTTTTTCATCTTGCCTCCGCAATTAAAATCAACTCAATGATAAACCTACAGAAGGGAGGTTGAGTCTTCCCCCCTTGTCAAAGCAGCTAGCTAAGCCACCTCTATCCGCACGCCAAAATAGGGCGCACTCAAAAGCACACCCATGCATTCCCCCCAATCAGGGAAATCTACAAATATCCACCTATAGAGGCGCCCCTCTATAAGTAGTCAAATATTGTACCTTATCTATAGAAATCTTTTCAAAAACCACCCCCAGCACCCACCAATGCAGGCATCAAATTAGAATTTTCCTCAATGCGCAACATATGAATATCTTTCACGCAGGAAACAAACCACGGGTGCGCTTTTGCTAGGCGCTGTATAATAAGTACGCACTCAACAGAACTCATCCCGTTGTATGCCATGTAGAGGTTACCATTAATGTGGGTGAAGCCGTTCCTAATCAGGTATTTTCCAATAGCATCACCGCAAAAGTCTTCTTTGGGGACGCGCGTATCTTGGTGAATCTCAAAAACCACTGCATAAGTCATGATTTGTTTTCCTTGTGTATTAAGCAACCAATTAAGTACAATTCAAAAGTTCGTGCTCAGTGTACTATTACCTATATAGTAGTTACTTTGGGGTGTTTGTTTGGTGAGCAGGCATATGCTATCCTTATTCCTAGCA
>NZ_CALFIG010000243.1 GCF_937876455.1 uncultured Flavobacterium sp. | reverse complement strand
ACAAATACCTACAATGACCCCACCGCTTACCTATCAAAATATTTATATTTCAGAGGGTTTTGTTTATCCTGATAGCAATGCAAATGAATGGATAGAATTATATAATGCCAACCCGTATACGATATACTTAAACAACTGGTATATAGATGATGTTACTGATAGTGGTGCTACGCCCAAAGTGTTTACTACAACCCTTCTTCCAAATACTTATATCGCGATTGAAATGACCAGTTCTCTTTTTAATAATACAGGTGATACTATACAGCTCCTTGATTCAGCTAAAACCATAAAGGATAGTATCACCTACACAGGGTCTCAACAGAATAAAAGTATTGGACGCGCAAGTTTATCAAGTAGTACTGTATGTATCCAAAATCCCTCAAAGGGAAAACTTAATGAACCTTGTATTAATCCGAACGAAGATACAACTATAAGTACTACACCTACTACCACACCTTCTCCATCATTTACACCCACCATAGCCTATACTCCACACATTTTAGGAATACAAACTAAATTGCTGAAACCAACTCATATATTACGTAAGGAATCATATACGTATGAATATTCAAAAAAAGATAAGGAATTACATGAAAAAACTAAAAAATCAGAGCAGAAAACTATTCCCATACTTGCAACTGCATACTCACTCCTTTCTTTTCTCTCCATTACTGCTAAAATGATTATCATCCGACATTAATATTATGTAAATGAAAAAATTAATTTATTATTGGCTACCGCCATTGCTGTGGATGCTCCTTATTTTTTCTCTTTCCGCTCGTCAAAGAGTGAGTGTCTCTGAAATCAGTAGTATCAATTTTATCTTTTTTAAAACATTACACCTTATTGAATACGCAATTCTTTTTTTCTTACTCTTCAGGGCTTTGTTTAAGACTACAAAAATGCCCCTAAATAGAATTTTTTATTTCAGTATTATTATAGCCATAGTATATGCTTTTACAGATGAGCTCCATCAGACATTCGTACCTACTCGTGAAGGCTCACCACGCGACGTAGTAATTGACACTATTGGCATACTTCTGTGTTTTATGTATACTAAATCTAATCTCCCAAAATTGAAGCGTTTCATATGAAAAAAATTCTTGATACTATTCATCACTTCTTCGTTCCAAGACGTTCCAATAGTTTTAGAGCTAAACTACTTCATCATGATTTCATGACAATATATTTAATTTTTGCAATTACCCTATCCCTTGGGATTGGACATATTCAAAAAACCTCAGGGAATGTGCTCGGTTTTGCGACAGATATAACAGTCAACAAACTTTTTGAATTAAGTAACGAAGAACGAGCTAAACTACAACTGGAACCATTAAAATATAACAAAAAATTATCTGAAGCCGCTGAAAAAAAAGCTGATGATATGTTTAAGAAAGACTACTGGTCTCATTACGGGCCATCTGGAGAGACACCATGGGATTTCATATTGGGTGCAGGCTACCAATATGAATTTGCAGGTGAAAATTTAGCAAAAAATTTTCTTTTTAGTGATGGTGTTGTCAACGCATGGATGGCTTCTCCCACACATAAAGAAAATATATTAAGACCTGATTATACGGATGTGGGCTATGCTATAAAAAATGGTGTCTTAAACGGAGAAGAAACAACTCTTGTTGTACAAATGTTTGGAAAACCACTCTATTTAGAAAATGTTACAACGGAAGAGGCACTACCTCCTCAAAATCAACCAATTCCTGTAGATATAAAGGAAAACAAACCAGTCGTACTAGCACAGCAATCAAAGAAGCCTGAATTCATAACATTATATTTTAATATGAACATCGCCTTTTATACTGTTCTCATACTTGCTTTGTTAATGGATCTTTATTTTGCTGTAAAACTAAATATTATTACAATCAAAGGTAAAAATATAATTCATTCACTTTTTATTGCGTTTATTACAATTGGAGCCTATATTATCGCAAAAGGCTCTATTATTTAATGTATGAAATATCTTTTGAAGTATGTACAAAAAGAACTGAAAAGACATTCTTTTGACTACTTGTTATTTGCAACAGCAGGAATTTTTTTTCTGTTAGCTTTAAATATTTTTAGAGGTGAAAGGTTGATAGAATTTATTATTTTGTTAGCATTTACCTCCTTTTATATTATCTGGGGTATATATCACCATATTATTGAAGACTCCATACATTTCAAAATTGTGTTAGAATATGTCCTCATAGGATTTACTATCCTATTTTTACTTAAAATACTAGTTCTGCCGTGAAAATTGTCAAATGGTTATATTGCTATTATGTAGTATTAAGAACTTAACAATATAACAATTTAACTTACTTAATATGAAA
>NZ_CALFIG010000242.1 GCF_937876455.1 uncultured Flavobacterium sp. | reverse complement strand
AACCGAAACGTTCAAGCTCCCTCGCCCACAACCGGGTAAATCGCAACGTGCGCTCGTCGCCATGCCAGGCAACCGATTCGCGCTGGTGGAATTGACCCAAGTAACCGATGGCGACCCCTCCAAAACCGATGCAACCTTGCGAGATTCCATCCGCGGGCAATTCGCACGCGACATTGCGGCTGACGAACCAATGGACAAAATCAGAGTCGAAAAATTAGCTTCGAGATTTTCTTTCATTTTTTGAGAGAAATCTTTCATCATTTCTTGTTGTTGTTTTTGACGATTTAAAAAGTCTTCTATTTTCTTTTGGTCCTTGTAATCCAGATTTTCTTTTTGTTTGTCTATTTTTTTTAGTTTTTCTAAATCATCTAGTTGTTTGTCTTGTTTATCTAACGCTTTTTGTAAACTAGAAATTGTATTTTGCTGTTCTTGTAATGCTTTTTGTTGTTTTTGAGCTTCTGTAAGTTCTTTGTGATTAAACACATCAGATTTTGTGGCTTTTTTACCATTAACCACATCATTATCAAATACTTCGAAATAATATTCATAAGTTTTTCCTGCATCAAGTGTAATACCGTCTGGAAAAGCATACACGAATTGATCAACAAGTTTATTTTTTATTGGTAAATTTTTTCTAAACACCTTTTTTGGATTTTGCGCATCATAAAAAACAACTTGTAAGGTACTCATGCCATAATCATCAGAAACGTGTCCAATTGCGACTTGCTGTTTTAAACACAAACTATCAGGGGCAATAGAGGCTGAAATAGTGGGGTATTGATCATTAATGGTTGTGATTTTATAATTTAATTGTTCAAAATTTGGCAATTGTTTATTTGAAATACTAATTTGATAATCTGTATTGTGTGTAATGTATGAACTGTGTATAAATTGAGTTGCTTGTTTTGTAAAAGGTGTGTTGGTTTTACCTTCTTTATAATTAATTGTTGTAGTTGCTACTGCCTCTATTATCCATGTTACTTTAGTTCCTTGTGGAACAACCGCATTACCTGTGCCTTGAATAATTTCACTTTTTTTACCTAAATAAGATGGATAATCCAATTTAAGGTTGAAAACAGAAATTGTAGGCACATTTACCATTTTTAACTCATAATCTTTTGACGTAATTCCATTTGCTTCAAAATGAAAACGAATAGATTGTTGTACGTTTGTAAAGGAATAAGCAAACAGCCCTTGTGCTTTATTTTCTAGAAAATAAGACTCGTTGCCAATAACTATAGAAACATTTTCGGGTACAATTTTACCTGTTGTTTTTACCTGGAGTTGAAAGTTTTTATTTTGCTCTACAAGTAGAGAATTGGTTACGATTTCAAATTGAAAAGGGGCGGGTTTAGCAAAATTCTCATTATATGATACAATACGGGAAAAACTTGTAGCCACTAAATCAGCATTTCCAGAAACATAAAAAAGTAAAAATATAACCAACGGAACAATAGCAAAAGGAATATATTTTTTATTTTTAGAAAAATTTACTGCGTTAGAAAACGGAATAGGCTGTAATGCCGCTGCTTTTTGATCAATAGACGCTAGCACTAATTCTGAAGGTTGCTGTTGTGATGATAGTTGTAAAAAATTCAATAATTTATCTTGTACATCTGTAAAATGATTACCTATAATTATAGAAGCTTCTGTGTAATCAATTCCTTTTTGAAGTTTAAAAAGTTTAAATAATGGAAAAGCAATAAATCTTATAAAAAGAAGTATTTCTACACCAACAAACAACCAAAATAAAATAGTCCTTCCTATAGTAGGTAACCATAAAAAATATTCGATTAACAACGTAAAAATGAAATACAACAAGCCTAATCCAACAAAAAGAATGATTCCTTTTATTAGTTCATTGGTATAAAACTTCTTAATAAACCCTTCAAGTTTATCGAAAATAGTGTTTTTTGCCTCCAAAATTATTGACACGTTGTTAATAACCGATAAAATTACAATTTCTTAGTTGATTAGTCAATAGGTTTTTTAATGAAAGTTAACATTGCCTATAATTATTCTAACTATTTTATAAATTCTAAATTCTTACTTCTAAATTTGTAATCGTATCTTTGCACAACACTTCGACAAGCTCAGTGTCATAAAAATTTAAAAAATGTCAAAACAAGTAAGAGTAAGATTTGCACCTAGCCCGACAGGGCCTTTACATATTGGTGGGGTTAGAACCGCTTTGTTTAATTATTTATTTGCCAAAAAACATGGAGGAACTTTTTATTTACGAATAGAAGACACCGACCAAACACGTTTTGTTCCTGGAGCAGAGGCTTATATTTTTGAAGCTTTAGAATGGTTAGGAATTGCGCCAGACGAAACGGTGGCTAAAAATGAAAAATTTGGGCCTTATCGTCAAAGTGAGCGCAAAGCAATGTATAAACAATTTGCAGACCAACTGATTGATTCGGGATGGGCGTATTATGCTTTTGATACCGCGGAAAGCTTAGACGCTATGCGAAAAGAAGCAGAAGCAAACGGAAAAACGTTTATTTACAATCACTCGGTTAGAGAGCAATTGGATAACTCATTAACGGTTTCACGTGAAAAAGTAACTGAAAGAATTGCTGCTGGCGAACAGTATGTTGTTCGTTTTAAAACGCCTGTAAATGAAATTTTAGAATTAAAAGACATCATTCGTGGGGACATTAAATTTGACACAAATTTATTAGACGATAAAGTTTTGTTTAAATCAGATGGAATGCCAACGTATCATTTAGCAAATATTGTTGATGATCATTTAATGGAAACTTCGCACGTAATTCGTGGAGAGGAATGGTTGCCAAGTTTACCATTACATCATTTATTATACAAAGCCTTTGGATGGAATGCACCAGAATTTGCACACTTACCTTTAATTTTAAAACCAATTGGTAACGGAAAATTATCAAAACGTGATGGTGATAAAATGGGATTCCCTGTATTTCCTTTAGAATGGAAAACAGAAGAAGGAACATCATCGGGTTATAGAGAAAACGGATTTTTCCCTGAAGCAGTAATCAACTTTTTAGCCTTATTAGGTTGGAACGACGGCACAGAACAAGAAATTTTCTCGTTAGAAGAATTAGTACAAAAATTTGATTTAAGCAGAATTCACAAAGCAGGAGCAAAGTTTGACCCAGAAAAAAACAAATGGTTTAACCATCAATATTTACAAAAACAAACGGATGGAAGCTTAGCAAAGGCTTTTGAAAAAGATGTGATTAAAAAATTAAGAAAATGTGATTTCTCCTTCGTCGAAATGACAAAGATTGTGTCGATGATTAAAGAAAGAGCGCATTTTGTAAATGAATTTTGGGATTTAGCGGATTATTTCTTTGTTGCACCAAATTCATATGATGAAAAAGCAGCTAAAAATTGGAAAGAAGAAACGCCAACTTTAATGCAAGAAGTTATTGCTGAATTGAATAAAATTGAAAACTTTACTTCGGCAACTATTGAAACACGTTTAAAAGACTGGATGACGACGAATGAAATAGGGATGGGGAAAGTGATGCAACCGCTGAGATTATCTTTAATAGGTGCTTTAAAAGGACCACATTTGTTTGACATTATTGAAATGATTGGTAAAGCAGAAACCATCAAACGAATAGAAAAAGCGATTCAAACCTTATAAATATAAAACCTCCAATTGGAGGTTTTTTTGTAACTTTTACTAAAATTAAACGTATAATAAATAACATTTAAAACAATTTATTATGACACCTTTTTTAATTCCTTTCCTTATCATTGGGTTGGTTCTTTTTTTCTCTGCTTTTTTTACAGTAAAACAACAAACCGCTGTAGTTATAGAGCGTTTTGGTAAATTTATTAGTATACGAAATTCAGGGCTACAAATGAAAGTTCCTGTTATTGATAGGGTTGCTGGAAAAGTAAACTTAAGAATCCAACAATTAGATGTAATTATTGAAACACAAACAAAAGACAATGTGTTTATAAAAATGAAAGTTTCAGTTCAGTTTAAAGTTATTCAAGAAAAAGTGTACGAAGCTTTTTATAAATTAGAATATCCACACGATCAAATTACGGCTTATGTGTTTGATGTGGTTCGTGCAGAAGTTCCAAAATTAATTTTAGATGATGTTTTTGTTAGAAAAGACGATATTGCTATTGCGGTAAAAAGGGAATTAAACGAAGCAATGACAACCTATGGGTATGATATAATTAACACTTTGGTAACCGATATTGATCCCGATATTCAAGTAAAAAATGCAATGAACAGAATCAATGCTGCAGAACGCGAAAAAGTAGCTGCAGAATTTGAATCGGAAGCACAACGCATCAGAATTGTAGCTAAAGCTAAAGCAGAAGCTGAAAGTAAAAAACTACAAGGGCAAGGTATTGCAGACCAACGAAGAGAAATAGCTAGAGGTTTAGTAGAAAGTGTTAATCAATTAAACGAAGTGGGTATTAATTCACAAGAAGCTTCGGCATTAATTGTGGTTACACAGCATTATGATACTTTACAAGCTATTGGAGCTGATACTAATTCAAACTTAATTTTGTTACCAAACTCTCCACAAGCCGGAAGTGATATGTTGAATAATATGGTTGCAAGTTTTACAGCAAGTAATCTAATTGGGGAAACGATTAAAAATCAACCTAAACGCACTAAGAAAAAAAGTGACACGACTGCTACCGATTTTAATCCGTCGGACACAAGCGCTTAATAAATGTTAGAATCTTAACTTGATTCTGATTAATAAAACTAAACCGTCAATTTATACTATTGACGGTTTTTTTATTCATAAAACCCAATATATTTGATTTAAGGCGGTTTTTTAGATAAACACATAAAAACACCTTACTTGAAAAGGATGTTTTCCTAAAACTTACTTATAAAAGTCTTTTTTAAAAGTTTCTGATTATTAAAAATTAGATTACTATAGTTATTAATAATAGTAACGAAATTGTATAAAATAAAAAACCTACAAGGAAAAATACCTTGCAGGTTTGAAATCTTAATTCTTAATACAAGAATCTTAATTCTATTTTATTGTTCAGAAATTTTTGCCCAAGTATCTCTTAGTCCCACGGTTTTATTAAACACTAATTTTTCTCCCGAAGAATCTCTATCTACACAGAAATAACCTAAACGTTGAAATTGAAAATGTTCTAGTTCTTTAGCGCTTTGTAAACTTGGTTCTACATAACCGGTAATTACTTTTAAAGAATTTGGATTAATATATTCTTTAAAATCTACTTCTTTGTTTCCATCTGGATTTTCGTGCGTAAACAAACGGTCATAAACCCTTACTTCAGCTTCTAAAGCATGTTTAGTTGAAACCCAATGTATTGTTCCCTTTACTTTTCTTTGACTTGCTTCGGTTCCACTTCCAGATTTAGAATCTACATCATACGTAGCATGAATTTCGATAATATTTCCATTTTCATCTTTTATAACCGATTCACCTTTAATGATATAGGCATTTTTTAAACGTACTTCTGTTCCTAAAGTTAAACGGAAAAATTTCTTGTGTGCTTCTTCCTGAAAATCTTCTCTTTCAATATATAATTCTTTAGAAAAAGGGACTTTTCTATACGTCATTATTGCTTCTTCTGGATTGTTTTCTGCTTCTAACCACTCCTCTTGAGCTTCTGGATAATTTGTGATTACTAATTTTACAGGGTCTAAAACAGCCATAACACGTGGAGCTACTTTATTTAAATCTTCACGCACACAAAATTCTAAAAGCGAAACATCAATTAAATTTGTACGTTTTGCAATTCCAATTGTTCTTGCAAAATTTCTAATTGCAGTTGGTGTATACCCTCTTCTTCTCATTCCTGAAATAGTACTCATACGAGGATCATCCCAACCAGCAACATGATTTTCTTCTACTAATTGCAATAATTTTCGTTTAGAAACAATGGTATGTGATAAATTTCTTCGAGCAAATTCACGTTGTTTTGGTCTTACTTTAGTAGCGTCATAAATTTGATTTAAAAACCAATCGTATAATTCTCTATGAGGTAAAAACTCTAAGGTACAAAAGGAATGTGAAATCTGCTCTAAATAATCGCTCTCACCGTGTGCCCAATCATACATAGGATAAATACACCAATCATTTCCTGTTCTATGATGATGTGCATGCATAATACGATAAATGATAGGATCACGCATTAACATATTCGTAGCATTCATACTTATTTTTGCACGTAATACATGAGTTCCTTTTTCAAACTCACCATTTTTCATACGTGTAAATAAATCTAAATTTTCTTCTATAGAACGATTTCTATATGGTGAATCTGTTCCTGGTTGCGTAGGTGTTCCTTTTTGAATAGCCATTTCTTCCGAAGTTTGGCTATCTACATACGCTTTATCTTTCTTGATTAATTCCACTGCCCAATCATACAATTGTTGGAAATAATCAGAAGCATAACATTCTTTATCCCAATTAAAACCAAGCCATTCTACATCTCTTTTAATAGCATCTACATATTCTTGTTCTTCTTTAGAAGGATTGGTATCGTCAAAACGTAAATTTACCGGGGCGTTATAGTCAATTCCTAATCCAAAATTTAAACAAATAGCACTCGCATGACCTACGTGTAAATATCCATTTGGTTCTGGCGGAAAACGAAAACGTAATTTATCTTTTGACAAACCATTTTTTAAATCTTCTTCTATGATTTGCTCTATAAAATTTAATGATCTTTCTTCTTTAGACATAATAATTTTCTATCTTTTGTACAAAGATAGAAAATGTTTCAAGTTTCGAGTTTAAAGTTCTTTAAAAGTTATAAAATCTAACTAAATTTGACCTGTAAAATCTTGTTTCAAAGTCTGTATTACTAACAAAAACAACTTGAAACCTGTAACAAAAAAATTATGGGAACAATTAAATTAACAAATATTAGAACATACTCTTACCACGGATGTTTAGAAGAAGAAGCTAAAATAGGTAGTAATTACAGGGTAGATTTAATAATAAAGACAAATTTAAAACCATCTGCTCACACAGACGAACTAACAGATACTGTTGATTATGTAGACTTAAACAGAATAGTAATAGAAGAAATGGCTATTCGCGCGAAATTATTAGAACATGTTGCCCAAAGAATTATAAATCGTATTTTATCTGAATTAATTATGGTAACCCAAGTAAAAATTGAAGTTACAAAACTAAATCCTCCTATTGGTGGTGATGTTGAGGGAGTTACTATATGTATGAAAAAGAAAAAATAGTTTTTTTAGACTGATTAAGGAAAAGTAATCTATAAAAAGTAAAACTTTTTAAACTTTAAACTTTAAACTTTAAACTTTTTTATATATTTGCAATCCAGAATTAAGGCGTCGTGGCCGAGCGGCTAGGCACCGGTCTGCAAAACCGTCTACTCCGGTTCGAATCCGGACGATGCCTCTAAAACCTTCTAAGAAATTAGGAGGTTTTTTTTATTCTGTAGTGTGTTCTATTTTATTTGTGATGTCATCTTTCATTCCAGGAAATACACCTTGTAATAAAAAGAAAACGCCAAATATTATTAATATAAAACTAATTACTCGTTTAATTTTATAAATATTTGTTGGGGTAAGTTTATGTTTTAATTGTTTGGCTAAAATAATTTTAACAACATCTATTCCAAGATAAAATAATAATGTAGAAGCAAAAAAAGTAAAAATTCTAAAAGGTTTCATTTCTAGCTGAGGCCCTTGTGTAATTATTACCATCATCCAGAAACCTAAAATTCCAATATTAATTACATTTAAGAAAAAACCTTTAAAAAATAAGCCTAAATAATTATTTTTTGGAATATCTTCTACTTCATCATTTTCAATTTCAATTACAAATTTTTTCTTTAACTGAATAAAGGATACAATTCCATAAATAGCCATTACTAACCCACCTATTATAAATAAATTTGGGTTGTCTTTAAATTGTGCTAATATTTGATTAGAAGCAAAATAAGCTATTAAAATAAACACAATATCGCTAAACACAATACCACAATCAAAAGTAAAAGCGGCTTTAAATCCTTTAGTAATACTGGTTTCTAGTAAAACAAAAAAACCAGGACCAATAGAAAAGGCTAATAAAAAAGCCCAAGGAATAGCTACAAATATATCTTTAATCATCTAGTATAAATTTTAAAAGATAAAGATAAAAAAAAACCTATAAGAATAACTTATAGGTTAAAAAATTTAAAATAATTTGTTATTTTACGATTCTAATTGTTCCGCCCACAACTGTTTTTTCATCTACATTTGTAGGATTACCGTAAATAGAAATTGTTCCGCCAGCTCGTGTTTTTGCAGTAACTTTCTCTGAAGCATATACATCTGCAATTCCACCAGCATTTACAGTAACATTTGTAGTTTTACTATAACAATCTAAGCCATCATATCGTGCACCTGAATTAACTAAACCATCTTGATAATTTACAGTGCCTTTTAGAGTTATAATACTTCCTGAACCACATCTAAGGGTTAAATTTTGAACTTCAATATGTTGTAAATTAATAGTAGCACCTTCTTTTGTAATAAGTTCAAAATTTGTAGTTTGAATGGTATCATTTGAAGATAATATACTTCCTTCATTTGCCTCTAAAGCTGTTAATTTTTTAAAATAAACTGTAGCTGATACATCGTCACCGCTTAATAGTTTTGTTAAAGGCATTCTTATTTTTAATTCACCATTTTTATTTACTAATTCTACTTCTTGAGAATGCATTCCTTTTAAAACCACTTTATTTTCTGTTGATGCTATTAAATTAACATCTATTTGATCAAAAGCAGTTACTTTAGTAAAATCACCTACGCTTTTTTCGGTTTGAGCTATTCCTAATGAAAAAATAGAACAGGTTATAAAGGTTAAAAATTTATTTTTCATAAATTATATTTTATTGAATATTATCCACATGTTGTATAAGGATTTGCACAATGATCATAAGGATTTATCCATCCTTCATAAATCTTATTTTTTTTAGTATATTTTACATATAACCAACCATTAGAACAATCTAAAATTGTTAAATAAGGCTCTGGTGTAATACTATAAGTTAATGTACATGTAATTTTTGAATTAATATTTGGTTCTGAATATAAATTTATTGGATTAGAAGTTTCTGAGTAAATTCTACCAACTGTAACTACATACTTTTCTTTTTTTATCCAACCAATTATATAATTTATTTTATCTGATAAACCTAAACCAATTTCAACTTTTATAAATTTATTATTTGTTTCAATGTCTCTATAACTTTTACCCATTAATCTTTTAACACTGAAAATTGTATTTTGAGGCTCCGTTTCTAAATGCAATT
>NZ_CALFIG010000241.1 GCF_937876455.1 uncultured Flavobacterium sp. | reverse complement strand
CTATGGGTGAACATAATATTCAATATCCTGTTGCTTTAGATAGTAATCTAGATACGTGGCTAGCCTTTAAAAACCGCTATTGGCCTGCAAAATATTTGATTGATAAAGAAGGTAATATGGTGCGCGATACGGTGCGTCTAGTACTAAAACCAATTTGGAACGCCTATAACTTCTTTACGCTTTATGCAAACTCCGATGGAATTAAGGCAAATTTTTCTTTATCTTCAGATAATTTTATGGATAAATATATTTTAGCTTTTGTTCAAGTAGAAAATCTAATATATTTATTTTCAGTTGTATCAAAAACACTTTCAGGCAAAACAACACCGAAACGCCCATTTGGTTTAAGGAGTTGATACCATCTTTCTACAAACAAATTTTCAGAATTCTTTTTGTCTCCAAAAATAAATTCATTTTTGACATTCTTTTTTGTGTCATTATCTAAATCAACACTAAAAGGCGGATTAGTGATAATGCAATCAAATTGTCCGTTTACCTCTTTGTCAAAATAAACTTTGTCTTGTTCGTATTGTTTTAGGAAGTTTGGAGCAGTTTCTTTGTCGTAAAATTTGAAAGGCAAAAGTCCGTCTTTGACAAAAATATTGGTTGAGCCGTCTCCGTGTAAAATCATATTTACTTTTGTCGCAGTTCCGAGATTGAAATTGATTTCTACACCATAAATAAAATTGGAAGCCCATTTATTTTCTCTATGGTCTGGCATAAACCATTGATGAAATTTATCTTCTACATCTCTCGTTTCGTGTAGTTTATCTTTAAATCTTCTTTTAACATTTTCAGTGATAAATTTCATGTACTCAATAAGGAAAGTTCCGCTACCTGCACTTGGATCAATCAAATAGGGGATTTCCAAATCGTTGTTTACTCTATCAATAGCTAATTTATCAAGTTGTAAGCCCCAAAGCAGGAATTTAACGACATTAATATGAGTAAAAAATTGTCCTTTTGTTTGTTTAAATCCTTCTCTGATAATTCCTTCAAAAAAGTCTCCCAAAATATCTTTTCCGTTAAAACTGTTTTTTCCGTCCACAAAACTAAATCTTTCAAGTTCTGCTACTGTATATTTTAACTTGTTAAGTGAAAACTTGTTTTCGTCTATAACAAAGGACTTTCTAAGTTTTGCCTCATCAACAATATTTAATCTTTGTTTTAATGCTCTTCTGTAAAGCTCGTTTATTCTTTCAAAAAGTTGTTCGTTAGATTCAAAACTTTCTCCGTCTTTGAATGAGAAAATCTGAAAGTCATATTTTTCGCCTTTTTTCTTTTCTGATTCATCTTGAATTTTGGCAAGAATGATATTTACCAAAGAAGAAAAAACATCATTATCATCAGTTCCACCGCCACCCCAAAGAACATTGTGTAAATTTTTTCTAAGTCCGTCTAATTGCTCATGAGTAAAACTTGTTTCTAAATCTTTTTTACCATTTTTTATGTATGGCTCTTTTTGTGCTTTTCCGTATCTTTCAGGCAATTCATCGGCAAAATCTCTGACTTCTTTCCATGAATCAAAAGAAGTAAACTTTTCATAATCAATCAAAATACACTTGCCTTTTATTTCACTTTCGTTTGGTTCAAAAGTGTAAAGAACAAGATATTTAACATTGTTGCCTTGTCCTTTTTCTTGTGAGGCAAGATTGAAAAGTTGTTTTTCAATTACTTCATCTTTGTCTTTCTCATAATCTTGTGGACTTTTTAATTCAATATAAAGAAAAGCATCGCCTTTATCATCTCTGACAATAATATCAATTCTGGGCTTGTTTACTTTCGGTCTTCCAATATCATATTGCTTTTCAAGTTCAATGTTTTCAGGTTTGTATCCTAATTCATTTACAAGTTTAGCAAGAACAAAAGCTCTGACGATTTCTTCATCGCCTCTAAACTTATCAATCTTCCAACCCTTGATCTTTTCAGAGTATTTTACTTTTTTATTCTCAAAATCATAGGTTTCAACAACCTTAATCTTTTGCTTGTCCAAATATTGCTTGATGATTTTATAATCCATATTGATCGCCATTAAATAGTTAAAATTATTTCTATTATATAAGTATTTCTCTTATTTATTCAATTTATAATAAATTCGTTTTCGGAGCGATAGCGGAGAAAACACCTTTTACCCCCCCTCTTTAAAAATTAAAAAAATCAAATTCCTTATTTCTTAAAGCCCACCAAAAACATTTTAAAAACAAATTTTTCAAGAATATGTCGCCTAACGTTCGCTGATATACGAAGTTTACACGAAACGTAGTGGAGTGTAAATTTGGGTGAGCGACGGCAAGGAGTGAACCGTGTATCAGCTGTTAGTGGCTGTTTTTATTTATTAAATACTAGATCATTCCAAAATCTATTGGCCAAAATTTCAAATACTTGAGTTAGTGACCATATAGGTATTTCAGATGTATGGTTAGAATTTCCGTTTCCTTTTGACAATACCCAAACACCTGTTTTAAATCTATCAATTTCAAAAGAAACTGGATAAATTATAGATGCTTCCATTGTTGAAATATTATCGTCTCTTCTTGGGTCAGTTAATGCAAAGTGGGCAGAAACTTTATTTCTCCATTTTAAAACTTCTTGTATTTCTGGTAAATTATTTACATAAGTGTCACAAGCATTTTTTATTGCAATTCTGTTTGGTTCTAATTGTATATCAGTTTCATTTATGTTGTTTTTTTCTCTTGCAACTATATATCCAACAAGTCTTGCATAATTACATAACGAGTTGCCAAACCAATGAAAAAAGCAAGGTAAGAGTTTAAATAAATTTTCAGGTATATCAGGATTACGTCCGAAAAATGAAACTTGTGCACCTTTATTCTTTTCAGCAATGGCAAGTTCTTTTTGTTTAATATTATTATACAATAGAATCATACCTTCTCTTAGCTGTAGTAAAGCATTTATTTCATTCGAATATTTTGCAAAATCAACTTTAATATTAAGTATTCCATCAGCAGTAAATAAGTTCGTTTTCATAGGTTTTGGTTAAAATAGCCACTAACGTTTAAGGATATGAGAAGTTTGCAAAAATAACCTTTAAAATCAATTTTGAATTTTTGTAAATTTGAGAGAAAGAAATTTGGCTTCCTTTGAAAAATACTTTGTGCCAAATTTCTTGAACCTCATATCCTTTGTTATCGGATGTTTTTTATCCCGTTCGTTTTTAAATATCACATTCATACCAAATTGTATCTTGACCATATATTTCACCTCTCTTGCTTTCTTTGAAGCCACGAGATTTATATAAATTTTGTGCGACAATTTGTTTTGTCGACGTATCCAAAATCAGTTTTTTGTAGCCAATTTCTTTAGCCTTTTTAATCAATCTATCCAGTATCAGCCCACCAATTCCTTTACCTTGAAATTTAGGATTAACTCTCATTCTTTTTATTTCAGCTGTAGATTCATCAATTTTTCTCAATGCTCCCATACCTACAATTTTATCATTGATTTTAGCTACAAAAAATTCTCCACCTTTATCAATGTATGTATCGTAGATGTCTTGTAGATCTCTATCAAGTTGCTTCCTTGATTTTTGATCATCAATAAAGCTACCAGACTGTTTCAATCCTTCAATATGAAGTTTAATTATTGCTTCCTTATCTTGTTCTTCAAATTGTCGCAATGTGATATTTTCCATTTTATTGCACTAAGGGATAAAAAATTTCCGATAACGTTCGCGACTTGGCGAAGTTTGCGAAAATGTTACCATTATTCTATACATTTGAGCAAATTTCAGTGAGCATAGCGAACCGCTAAGTCGCTGTTGCACGAAGTCGGATTTTCTTGTTTTTTTCTGTACTGATTTATAGTTTAGTTGGAATTATAAAAATTCCATTTCTTTAACCTTGGCGAAGGGCAGAGGGGCAGGGGGTGAATGCCCGAGAGCCAAGATAGCATATAAATAGTTGATTTATTATTAATCATCTCTTAGAGTAAAGATACTATAATTTAAATATCTTGAGATGAAATATACTAAATTCATAATAATGTTACTAGTTGCAATTATATTATTACCTAATATTGTTTTAGCTTCAGGTGATACTCAGTCATCATGTGTTAATAGGCTAAAAGGCGAATATCTTAGATTTAGTAAAAGTTTAGATTTTAATAAAGATACTGAAGATACTTTTACGGAATTTTGCTTGATTTATGATTCCAGTATGCCACTTTCGGAAATGGATACTATTTTTAGAAATGGTAGGTCTATATATACTGAAACTTTTGTTTCTAGAATTACTCGGATTAAAGATATGATTCAGTTAAATATTATTGATTTATCTAATGAATCTTTAACGGACTCTGCTTTTAAAAATATTCAGGAATGGAAGCATATTGCAAATAATATGTATTATGAAAATTTCGAGAAAGACGCATTGAATTATGGTGAAGATATGGGGGAGTTATATTATGATATTGAAGATTTTATGAAAAATGAAGTTAAGATTATGAAGCAATATTATTTAGAAGTTGATAATTTATATAAAGAGGCAAAACGTAATTATGATGCTGGTGTGTATAAATCGATTGTGCCTGAAGTATCTGAAACTATAACTGTACCTATTAGTACTCCTAGTCCTGTTGTTATTTTTAATGATGTAAATTCAAATAATACGTTTTTTAATGCAATTAAATTTGTTAAAGATTCGGGATTCGTTAGTGGTTACCAAGATGGCACTTTTAAATCTGACAACACAATCAATCGAGCGGAACTTCTGAAGATTTTATTAGAGGCAAAATATGATGTAATTGAGGCCGAAGGCGGTTGTTTTAAAGATGTACCTGCAAATGAATGGTACTCTAAATATGTTTGTTTAGGAAAGAAAGAAAATATTATTGGTGGTTATAAAGATGGTACTTTTAAGCCAACTGCAACGGTAAATGTTGCCGAGGCACTAAAAATTGTATTAGAAACATTTTATGACTCAATACCTGATGCTAATGGTGAATGGTATGAAAAATATAAACAATATGCAGAATATAATGGATTGTACTTAGGTGATTTTTGGAAATCAGTTAATGATCCATTGACTAGAGGTCAAATGGCGGAATTGGTGTATAGAATTAAAAAGTAATTTATTTTATACGTACTACTTCTATTTCATCGTTTACATCTTCAACCCTCATGTAGTAAGTTCCACTTTTGCTATATATTAATACATCAGGTCTATAGGCATAATGATACCTATAATCATAGCTTGATTGTTGCCAAATCATGCCATTAGTCATTTGGAATATTGTTTCACCGTCCCACCCTTCAAAATCACCCTCTATTTGTGTTTCGATTGCATCACCTGTATATGAAATATAGTTAGAAGTTGTCAGTACTTGACTATCGAAAGTTTCAACTTCTGATAATTGACTTTCTAATTCTTCAATTCTTTCGGTAAGTGTTTGTATTTCGGAATCTTTATTTTCAATTTGTATATTTAATTCAGAAACCATATCTAAAGATTCTGTTTGATTTATAGTATCAGTATTGCTGCAACCTGCTAATATTAATGTCAGAGTTAGAACGAAAGTATATTTTTTCATCAAAAATGGATTAACGGTTTTCCGAGCGAAGCGAGGAAAACACTTTATTCCCCCCTCAAAAAAGAAATGGAATTTTTATCTTTTTTAGTACTTGGTGCTTTTGAGTTTTAAAGTAAAAGAAAAGACGATTTTGTGCAACGGTTCGGGTATTGCCGAAGGCGGGGAAATAGAAGCACAAATGTTGAATTTAGCACCGCAG
>NZ_CALFIG010000240.1 GCF_937876455.1 uncultured Flavobacterium sp. | reverse complement strand
AACTCAAAATCCCCATATTTAACATCTCCCACAATTGGAGAATCACAATATTGGAGATGGACACGAATTTGATGTGTTCTTCCTGTTTTTAAATCAGCTTCACTTTCTGCAACTAATGTATATTTTAGTTCCATTCCGTTTTGTTGATTTTTTATTTTCACGGTAGAAAGTACTAATGCTTTAGAGACATCTAGGGTAGATTCGTCAATAATACGTGCATTCGCTACCAATTCTTCCATTTTAGAAATTTTCATTTCCAATAGACCTTGTGCTTCTTTTGCCGCGTCATATTCTGCGTTTTCAGATAAATCACCTTTGTCTCTTGCTTCAGCAATAGCTTGTGAGGCTTTTGGACGCTCTACAGATTTTAAATGATCTAATTCGTCTTTTAATTTTTTTAATCCTTCGGCTGTGTAATAAGATACTGTACTCATAACGTCATTAATTTATAAAATAGAAAAAATCCCACTAAAATGGGATTCCTTTCTACAAAGATACAATTTATTTAAATATTTTTCGTTTAGTTTTTTTAGTTTGTCAAATATAAAAATTAAATTTGATTTTCAATAAAAACTTAAAAAACAATGAAATATTTTTCACTAGTGTTACTTTTCATTTTTTCTTTTTCATCATGTGATAAGGATAACCGCACGAATAACAACCCTTATTTGCCTAATTATTCGTTTGATATCGTTATCAATATGAATCTTCCACAATATTCTTCTCTATTATATCCATCAAATGGTGTTTACATTAATACTGCTGGTGCAGGAATTAGAGGTTTAATTGTTTTTAATGCAGGTAGCGGAAATTATTTAGCGTATGATGCAGCCTGTCCCAATCAGTCATTAACAGATTGTTCTACCATGACAATTAGCGGTATTAATGCCGTTTGTGCTTGTGATAATGCTAGCTATAGCATGTTTACTGGCTTGGCCGCTGGAAAACAATATCCTATGAAAACGTATAGAGTTCAAATGATTGATGCCACTTCATTCAGAGTTTTTAATTAGTAAATTTTAGAATTTAATATTCATACCTATTAGAAAATTAATTCCTGCCTGCGGGTAAAAACCAGCACCTTCAATGGTTTGTGTGGCAGGTCCACTCCATGTGTCATCATACGTGTAAAAATATCCATTTGATTCATATTTTACATTAAATACATTATTTATCAAGCCTGAAAAAACAATAGACTTAATGTTTTTGTTGATTTTTAATTCATATGAAGCATTTATGTCATTAATGAAATAAGCGCTTAAAATAGACTTTTTAGCATCAATATTTCCCATATATTGTTTCCCTACATATTTAGAAAGCAAACTGAATTGCATGTTTTGAGCGCGTTTATAAGTAAATGCATTACCAATAATTATACTCGGTGAAAATGCAATGGTTGTATTCCCTAAGTTTTCTAACACTCCATTTCGTTGAAAATAAAAATCTTGGTTTTTATTTTGACTTAAAGTAATATTTGGCATTGTACTTAACGTTTTACTTAGTTGCACAACAGATTCAAGTTCTATACCTATACGGTAACTTTTTCCACTATTTGTAAAAATAGGAGAGCCTACATCATTTAATGCTCCTGTCATTACTAATTGATTTTTATATTTCATGTAAAAACCATTAAGATTAATTTTTATTCTCTTTTGGGCATATTTCCAGCCTAATTCATAATCTTGTAAATGCTCGGGTTTTGCACTACCATTTTCATAATCATCTCTTCTAGGCTCTTTATTTGCCATGCCAAAATAAGCATATATTGCATGATTAGTGTTTAATTGGTATGTGGCGCCCGCCTTTGGATTAAAGAATCTAAATACATCATTTACATCATTAAATTTAGTGCTATTTGCTTGGTAAAAGACCATTCGATATTGTACGTCAACAAAAACATTTACTTTTCCTATTTGTTGTGCTAATTTTGAATAAAAATTGACATCATCTTTATTTCCAAAATTATTGTAATATCGATTTGATATAGGAACATAGTATTGTGTCCAAATTACTTCTCCAAAATGTTTACCTTGATATCGGTTAGCAGCACCGCCTACGATAAAATCAGTAGATTTTTTTTTATATGTAGCAGCAAAGGTTGTTCCGAAAAAAGCATTATCTAGCCATCTTTTTCTTACCAAATCCGTTGTGGTATTTCCATTAAAATTAGGTAAATTATAATCTATAAAATCTTGATCTTCTTTATATTGTTCAAAATATCCTTTTCCTAATGTATAATGCAACGCTATATTTGATTGCCAATTTGAATTGTATTTTTGATTCCAATGTAATTGAAAATGATTTTGCCAATAATTGTCGGTTTCATTATCGTAAAACTGCATGTTTCCATTGGTGTCAAAATACATCCCTGCAGGATTGAAAGTGCGGTCATTTTTCAAATTTTCTTCATCTTCAATGCCATACCATGCTTGATATGTTTTTTCTTTTCCTCCAAACGCTATTGCTTTGATTAATGTTTTTTCAGTACTATAATTCACATTGAAAAAATAGCCAAATAAATTGCTAGAGGCTCTGTCTATATAGCCCTTAGATGCAATATTTGAAATTCGGGCATTCATTTCTAAATGGTTGTGCAGTCCCGTTCCAAAACTCAAAGTATGTTTCCTTGTTCCAAAACTACCTATTGAATTTGAAATTTCTGCATAAGCTTTTGGTTGAAGTAATTTGGTTTGTAGATTTAAACTGGCTCCAAAAGCACCTGCACCACTGGTAGAAGTTCCTACGCCACGTTGTAATTGCATGCTTTCTAATGAGGAAGCAAAATCAGGTAAATTAACAAAAAAAGTACCATGACTTTCACTGTCATTAAATGGAATTCCATTCAGTGTAACATTAATTCGAGAACCATCGGAGCCTCTAACTCTCATGTAGGTATAGCCTATTCCAACGCCCGCATCTGTTGTTGTAACAACAGATGGAAGGTAATTTAAAAGTATAGGAATGTCTTGTCCTAAATTTCGTGGAGCGATAGCTTCTTTCTTAACGTTAGTAAATGGAATTGGGTTTTTGTCTTTCGCTCTTACGGAAGTAATCAATACTTCTTCAATTGATTTTACCGTGTCTTTTTGTGTTTCTTGCGAAAAAGAAAATAGAGGTAAAAGACACAAGGTGTAAGGAATAAGGTGTGTAAAAGTCTTTAAATCTTTTGCCTCATACCTTTGGTTTTTTTTGAATAAAGTTTTCATTCGTAATGCATTTTTACGAATAAAAGGGGTAATTATTCTTTGTTAATAATTAAAATTTTTGAGATTCCATCAATCTATATGAAAGACCTATTGGTTCTCTGGTTTTCCTTGGCAGCATTACCTGCCCAGGTTCTATGGGTATAATCTCAGCTTCAACTCGGTAATTTTAAAAGAATCTTAGCACCCCTTTGAGACAGAGCAAAATTAAATAAAATAGTAGAGTATCAAAAATTAAATTTCAAAGTGAGGCTGATGTGCAGGTTTTAGTAAATCATTTACATTTTTAACTGGATTAAAAGTAGCTAGAGGAACTTCTACAAAAATAGTGGCCCATTTTGCCATGGATCCATTCCAAAGACCAGGTAATTCAAGAGCTTTAATAGGTTGGCCTGATTTTGTTTTTTGAGTAATTATTACTGCTTCCTGATCAATAAACTCGTTAAGGTTAAATTTATTACCTTTAAAATCTTTTACAGCACAAACTAAATCTACCGGATTGAAGTGCGTGGCACTATTTACAATGTTTTTTTGATGTTCATTGAGTAAATCAATTTGTGAAGTTTCTACAATTTGTAACGTAATTCGACCTTTATCATCTTTAACCCAATAAGGTCCCCCGCCTGGTTCACCTTCATTCTTTACCATACCACATACACGAATAGGTCGGTTTAATATTTTAATTAAATAAGCTTGTTGGTATGTATTTTGAAACATTTCAAAATCTTCAGGTAAAGGAAAAGATAACTTGCTTTCAACAAAATTTTTAATTTCTGCAATTAATTTTGGAGACACTATTTCAACATCTAATTTGTTTAAATAGTCAAAAACTTGATGTTGTATAGTTAGTAAAACACCGCCTAATATTTTTTGATTACTAACTATTGTGTCTAGTTCGGAATGAGAAACATTGTCTATGTTTCTAATAAAAATTAAGTCTGCATTTATGGCGTTCAAATTTTCAATTAATGCGCCGTGTCCTGCGGGTCTAAATAACAATGTATTATTTTTTAGTCTGAAAGGCATGTTGTTTTCATCTACCGCAATAGTATTGCTTTTTTCATTTTGATAAGAAAACTGAACATTAATAGTGTTATATTTTGAAATTATGGTTTCAAAATCGGCTTGAAATTCTTTAGAAATGGTAAAGTGTATAGTTGCTTTTTCATTTCCGTTTTTTAGATGGTTTGCTTCAACTATGTGTTCTTCAATAGGTGTTACAATCTGATTCGATTTGAAATGAAAAGGTAAAATCCCTTTAGGTTTTGAAGCATAATCGAGTCCGTTTTTATGGAGAAGTGTATAAATAATAGCATGTATTTTTTGATCTCTGGAGAAAGAAGCATAATCAGCAAAAATTTCTTTTGTCTTTTCTTTTAAAAGCGAATGGAAAGGAAAGTTGCGTATGCCTACAATAAATACATTTAAATTTTGGTCTCCAAATTTGTTGATATAACTGGTAACGGTATCTGTTTCGGGGTTAAAATGATTTAAAAAAGCACTTAAAAATTCAAACATCCTTGTCGCTGCACCCGATGCTGGAACAAATTTTTCAATAGAATAATTTAGTTTATGTGTATCAAAATAGTGGCTAAAGGAAGTTTTTTCTTCTTCGTTAAGTTGCCATATTCCATCGCCTATGGTGGCTGACTTCACTAAATTAATTTTAGGCACACCTTGTTGAAAAAAATGAAGTTGTTGCTTTATTTTTTCAAGGTCATACCCTTTTGAAAAGATATATTCTAAGTCTGCTTCGCTAAATATTTTTTCCATTCTAAATATGCTAAAATTGCCAAGATGGTAAAAATCAAATACTGTAAGGCTAACATGCCCAGTCCTCTATAAGCAAATAAAGGAACGGCAATACAATCGCCAATAATCCATAGTATCCAATTCTCAATTTTTTTTAAAGCCATGTACCACATAGCTGTAAAAAAGATTCCGGATGTAAAAATATCAATATAATTATGAATTTTAAGTGTATAGTTGAAAAAAACGTACACAAAATAGGTAAGAAGCAAGGTAAGAATGAAAAATCCCAAACCAATAATTTTCTCTCGTTTAGTTGTTTTGCTAATTTTTAAAGTAGTATTTTTGGTTGATGTAGTCCATTTATACCAGCCATACACACTCATGATTGAATAATATACATTAATAGTCATGTCGCCAAAATAACTTGCTTTATGCAATAAATATACTGTTATGATTGTAGATATAAGTCCGGTAGGGTACACCCAGTAATTTTCTTTCTTCGCAAATAAAACACTTAAGATGCCAAAAAAGAATGCGATAAATTCGCATGCTATTTGCCATTGAGGAACGTTTTTATATTGGTTAATGAAGAAATCAATCACGAAACTAGTAATTTAAAGCACACACAAAGATATAGTCTTCTAGGTTATAAAATTGAATTTTGAAAAGTTCTTTTTGGTTGTTAAAATCTAGAGTTGTGTTACAATAACTTTGCGATAGTTCAAAATCTTCTTCAAAAATATGATTAGGAAAACTAATTCCTTTTTCGCTTTTTATTTTAAAAATGCTCTCTTTTATTCCCCAAATTATGGTTGCTTTTTCTATTTGTTCCTTTTCAGATAGCCCTTCCAAATGTTTAGTGTTCATAAATCTAGGAGCGATTTGTAGAATTTTAGACTTCTTTAGCTCTAAATCAATGCCTACTGGTTCATTACTGATGCAAATACAAGAAAATTCATGAGAATGAGATATAGAGATGTGTGGCTGTTTAGGTGAGGGGTGCTGATTTTTTTTTTCGTCCCCCGTTTCTGGCATTAAATAAGGTTTTCCGGTTGCGTCATATAGTAAATCAAAATCAGTATAACCAATATATTGTAATAGCATACGTACACCTAAATATCCTTTTTTATGTGCTAGAGCATTCATTTTTTCTAGCCGCATTTTGGATGTAGTGTTTAAGGAAACAGCATCAAACAGCGATTCCACATCTTCAGAATTTTTCCAAATATAAGCTGTTGTTTCAGGTGTAATTGCAATACTTTTATATAAAGGCATGAATAATTTATATTAATAGGGTTTTAGTTTTATTAGTTATTTGTTTTTCAAATATTTAGGCTGCTAAACAAATCACAAAATTTCTTATATAATTTAGAAATTAAAAACTTATGTTGTAACTTTGCCACCTCAAATATAAAAAATAAATAGATAGTATAATGAGTACAAAAACAATGCCTTATGTACCATACAAAGTTAAAGATATTTCTTTAGCAGAATGGGGTAGAAAAGAAATTCAATTAGCAGAAGCTGAAATGCCGGGATTAATGGCTCTTAGAGCAGAATATGGAGCGAGCCAACCCTTAAAAGGCGCTCGTATAGCAGGTTGTTTACACATGACCATTCAAACAGCAGTTTTAATTGAAACATTAGTAGCACTTGGTGCCGATGTTACGTGGTCATCATGTAATATTTTTTCTACTCAAGATCATGCAGCAGCAGCTATTGCCGCAGCAGGAATTCCAGTTTATGCATGGAAAGGTATGAATGAAGAAGAATTTGATTGGTGTATTGAGCAAACTTTGTTTTTTGGTGAAGATAGACAGCCTTTAAATATGATTTTAGATGATGGAGGAGATTTAACCAATATGGTTTTTGATCGCTACACTGAATTAGTTGCGGGTATTAAAGGTTTATCAGAAGAGACAACAACAGGTGTTCACCGTTTATATGAAAGAATGAAAGCAGGAACATTATATATGCCAGCTATCAATGTGAATGATTCTGTTACAAAATCAAAATTTGATAACAAATATGGTTGTAAAGAATCTGCAGTAGATGCTGTTCGTCGTGCAACAGATGTTATGTTAGCTGGAAAAAGAGTAGTAGTTTGTGGTTATGGAGATGTGGGTAAAGGAACAGCTGCTTCTTTCCGTGGAGCAGGGTCGATTGTTATAGTTACTGAAATTGATCCTATTTGTGCGTTACAAGCTGCGATGGATGGATTTGAAGTAAAAAAATTAGACTCTGTTATTGCAAATGCTGATATTGTAATTACAACAACGGGTAATAAAAATATAGTAGTAGGGCGTCATTTTGAGGCTATGAAAGACAAAACTATCGTTTGTAACATTGGTCATTTCGATAACGAAATTGATATGGCTTGGTTAAATGAAAATTTTGGTCACACTAAAAATGAAGTAAAACCACAAGTTGATATTTATACTGTAAACGGTAAAGAAGTTATTATTTTAGCTGAAGGGCGTTTAGTAAACTTAGGTTGCGCTACGGGTCACCCAAGTTTTGTGATGTCTAATTCATTTACAAATCAAACTTTAGCACAATTGGAGTTATGGACAAATAGTGCAGCTTATAAAAATGAAGTATACATGTTACCTAAACATTTAGATGAAAAAGTTGCCGCACTTCACTTAGCTAAATTAGGTGTAGAATTAGAAACATTATCAAGCGACCAAGCTGCATATATTGGGGTGGAAGTTCAAGGACCATTTAAACCAGAATATTACAGATACTAAATGATTCGTAAAAAGTGATTCGTAATTAGTTACTTTTATTAATATGAAATCCCCTTTCGAAAGATTGGGGATTTTTTTGTTTCCATCAAGCTTCAATTATGTTTTAGATTTTTGTTTATGATTTACATAAACAAAAAAAATCCCAAAAACCATATTGGAATTTGGGATTTTTTGATTGTAATTTTACGTTACTTATGCTTCAAAAGGAACTACAGAAACGAATGATTTGTTATCACCTTTCTTTTGGAATTTTACAACTCCATCCACTTTAGCATGTAAAGTATGATCTTTACCCATGTAAACATTTTCACCTGGATTGTGCTTTGAACCTCTTTGTCTAACAATGATGTTTCCAGCAATAGCAGCTTGTCCACCATAAATCTTAACGCCTAAACGTTTCGATTCTGATTCTCTACCATTCTTCGAACTACCGACACCTTTTTTGTGAGCCATGATGTTATATTTTAAATGTTATTCTTCTGTTTTTGGTTTTTTTGCTCTTGTAGCTTTTGGTTTAACTTCTTCAGTAACCGTTTCTACTTCAACATCTGCTTTTTTGGTCGCTTTTTTCTTAGCTGTTGCGCCAGAAATACCTTCAATAACAATTTGAGTTAATGATTGTCTGTGACCATTTTTCTTTTTGTAACCTTTTCTTCTTTTCTTTTTGAAAACGATTACTTTATCACCTTTTAAGTGTTGTAACACTTTGGCTTCTACTGAAGCACCTTCTACAGCTGGGGCGCCTAAAGTTACATTCCCATTGTCGTCTAACAAAAGAACTTTATTAAAAGTTACTTTTGATCCTTCTTCTGAAGCTAAACGGTGAACATAAACCTTTTGGTCTTTGCTTACTTTAAATTGTTGCCCTGCTATCTCTACGATTGCGTACATAACAATATGTTTTAATTATTTTTAAGTGTGCAAATATACAGCTTTTTATTAAATGTGCAATACTACTTTTATTTTTTAATTATACTTAACTTTGAAATGTAGTTTTTTAATTAAAAATGTAACATTTTATTTATTTTTACTTCTAATAACAAAACGTTTTTAACAATTATTATATTTATGAAAAGAACATTAATGGCTTTAGGTACTATGGCTATGCTAGGAAGCACTGCAAATGCGCAGAAGGTAGCATTTGAAGAGTATGATTTAGAGAATGGTCTTCATGTAGTTTTACATCAAGATAATTCTGCTCCGGTAGTGGTTACATCTGTGATGTATCACGTAGGTGCAAAGGATGAACAACCAAACAGAACTGGTTTTGCGCACTTTTTTGAACATTTATTATTTGAAGGTACAAAAAACATTGCAAGAGGGGATTGGTTTAAAATTGTAACTGCTAACGGGGGGAATAATAATGCAAATACAACGGATGATAGAACCTATTATTACGAAGTGTTTCCATCAAATAATCTTGAGTTAGCTATTTGGATGGAATCGGAAAGATTGATGCATCCTGTAATTAACCAAATAGGTGTTGATACTCAGAATGAAGTAGTTAAAGAAGAAAAAAGATTACGTATTGATAACCAGCCTTATGGAAATCTTTTCAAAGCAGTAAAGCAAAACATGTTCAAAGTTCACCCATATCGTTGGACGACTATTGGAGAAATGGAACATTTAGATGCTGCTACTTTAGAAGAATTCCAAGCATTCAACAAAAAATTCTATATTCCTAATAATGCTGTTTTAGTAGTAGCAGGACAATTTGAAACAACTCAAGCCAAAGAATGGATTGCTAAATACTTTGGTTCTATACAAAAAGGAACACCAGTTGCCCGACAAAAATTTGAAGAAGCGCCTATAACAGCGCCAATTTCAGCTAAGTGGGAAGATCCAAATGTTCAAATTCCAATGACTGTAGCTGCCTATAGAACACCATCAATGAAGACAAGAGATGCTAGAGTATTAGATATGATTTCTACTTATTTATCTGATGGAAAAAGTTCAAAATTATACAAAAAGTTAGTTGATGATAAAAAATTAGCATTACAAGTAGGTGCTTTTAATTATAGTCAAGAAGACTACGGAACGTATTTTGTTTACAGTTTACCAATGGGTGAAGTGACTTCTGAAACGTTATTAAAAGAAATTGATGAAGAAATTTTAAAACTTCAAACGGAATTGATTTCTGAGAATGACTATCAAAAATTACAAAATAAGTTTGAAAATAATTATGTAAGCAGCAATGCAAGCGTAGAAGGAATTGCTGAAAATTTAGCAACATACTATTTATTATATGGAGATATTAATTTAATTAATACAGAAATTGAAATTTACCATTCAATAACTAGAGAAGAAATTAGAGATGTGGCAAAGAAATTTTTAAATTCTAACCAACGCTTGATTTTAAATTATGAACCAGCAAAAGAAAAAGCTCAAAAATAATTTACGAAACATGAAAAAGTTTATATACATAGCAGCCAGTTTATTTTTAACAATGACGATGCAAGCACAAGATAGACCGCAACCTAAACAAGGTCCGGCACCCACAATTAATATCAAAAAACCAGTTTCCTTTACATTGAAAAATGGTTTAAAAGTATTGGTGGTTGAAAACAACAAGTTACCTAGAGTATCTTACAGTTTAACATTAGACAATGCGCCATATGCAGAAGGTGCAAAAAAAGGAGTAGCAGATTTAGTTTCGGCTATGATTGGTAATGTAACTGAAACAATGTCGAAGGAACAGTTCAATGAAGAAATTGATTTTCTTGGAGCTAATTTCGATTTTTATGCTTCAGGAGCTTCAGCAAGTGGTTTGTCTAGATATTCTTCTAGAATTTTAGAATTGTTAGCAGATGGTTCTTTAAATCCTGTTTTTACTCAAGAAGATTTTGATAAAGAAAAAGCAAAATTAATTGAAGGCTTAAAATCAAATGAAAAAAGCGTTTCGGCTATTGCAGGAAGAGTAGAAAATGTTCTAGTTTTTGGAAAAGAGCATTATAATGGTGAATTTACATCAGAAGAAACACTAAAAAATGTAACCTTACAAGATGTAATTAATAATTACAATAATTAAAACTGTATAAGAATATTATGTTTATCTTAAAATTAATCAAATTATTGTTTAAATATTATATACAAACCTGTCTAAAAGTTAGCCACATTCAACTTTTATTAATTTTTCTTTACCTGACTAAAATAAAGCTCAATAGGTGTTGCCTTACCAAAAATAGAAACAGAAATTTTTAGCTTTTGACCTTCAATATCAACTTCCTCAACAAAACCTGAAAAACTATCAAAAGGACCATCTATAACCTGTATTTTGTCTCCAACATTATATAAACTTGAAGCAGTAGCATTTTTATTTTCAGATTCTAGTTGCTTAAATATCCTTCCTACTTCTTCATCACTCATAGGATTCGGTTTGGTTTTAGTACCCAAAAAGCCGGTTATTTTAGGAACACCTTTAACTAAATGCCAAGACTCATCC
>NZ_CALFIG010000239.1 GCF_937876455.1 uncultured Flavobacterium sp. | reverse complement strand
AAGAGCTACAAATCCTAAAACTAAGAAACTTCCTGTTCCTGGACCTAAAAAACCATCATAAAAACCAATACTAATACCCAATAAAAATCCAAATATATACTTTTTTTTATTGGATAATACTTTTGTAGAATAAGTACCAAAATCTTTCTTTTTAAACGTATAAATGGCAATCGCAATTAACATGAAAAAGATAAAAGGTTTTAGAATATTCACATCGATTCGACTAACTAATTTAGCACCAATAAAAGAAAAAATAAAAGAACTAAAAGCAGTAATGAATAATAATATCCAATTGAACTTTACTCGTTTTGCATATTGAACAGCCGCTATAGAAGTGCCTGAAAGTCCAGCTATTTTGTTAGTCCCAAAAGCAGTTGGAATACTTGAATTTGGAAATAAAATCATAAAAGCAGGAAACTGAATTAATCCGCCACCACCAACTACCGCATCAATAAACCCTGCTAAAAGCGAGGCAAAAGCTATAATTATTAAAATAGAAATGTCGTGTTGGGCAAAAAGTTCAAGTAAATTCATTCGTAAGTAAAAAAACAAACCGACTAGTTGAAAGTAGTCGGTTTTATAAAATTATAGCTTATTTTTTCTTCAATATTGCGGCACTAATTAGAGCAAAAACTGCTCCAATAGGAAAAATTTCCATGTAAGTAAGTAAAATTACTCCAATAGGAGATTTATACATTTCTTTATATTCTTGCATTTCTGCTTTTTTAGCCACCAATTCTTCTGGAGGAGTTTGCTTTAAGGCTAAATCACAATAATATTCCATAAAATTTGGAAAAAAATTATAATAAATGATTAACCAAACCAATACATATATAGTAGAAGTAACAAAGATGATACCTAAGCCGCATAAAAATGCTTTACCAAATGTTAGTATTCCGTTATTTTCGTTTCTTAGTTTTAGTACACCTAAGACAATAAAAGTGTAGGCTAAAATCATGGTAAACATACCAATAAATACCCCTACCGTTTTTTCAGGATTCAACTTCAAATATACAGTTATGCAAGACATAACTATTGAAGCAGCAATCCCACCTATGATCCCATACTTTAAAATAATTTTGTTCATAAATTTAAAATCTTAATCTTTATATACTTTTTCAAATATACTAAAAAAACCTAGTCGACATTACTGCAAACTAGGTTTTCACACTAAAAACTAACTAAACTATTTATTCATGTGCAACTAATTAACTGTTTTTTAAAGGTCAGTATAGCCTATCTTCATTAGTTTTACATACAAACGATTTAGTTTAAGGCGATTTCATACTAGAAACTTACGCCTGATTTCTAAACACCAAATGGTTATCAAAACAATCTAAAATGATAAAACTATCTGTCTTTATTAGTCCTCCTAGAATTTCTTTAGACAATTGATTCAATACTTCTCTTTGAATGACACGTTTTACAGGTCGTGCTCCATATTCTGTATCATATCCTTTAAGGGCTAAATAATCAATTGCTTCAGGTGTGGCTTCTAGCGTAATATGCTGTTGGGCCAACATTTTGGTTACACTTTTCAGTTGAAGTCCTACAATTTCTTTAATATTTTCTTTAGACAAAGGTGTAAATAATACAATTTCATCAATTCTATTGATAAACTCAGGTCGCACAGTTTGTTTCAATAAGCCTAACACTTCTATCTTAGCGGCTTCAGACGCTGTTTCTATACTTCCTTTAGTATTTTCAAATTTTTCTTGAATGATAGCACTACCCATATTTGAGGTCATAATAATGATTGTGTTTTTAAAATCAGCTATTCGACCTTTATTATCTGTTAATCGACCTTCATCTAAAACTTGTAACAAGATATTAAACGTATCGGGATGAGCTTTTTCTATTTCATCTAACAATACAACAGAATAAGGTCTTCTCCTTACAGCTTCTGTTAATTGTCCACCTTCATCATAGCCTACATATCCCGGAGGGGCTCCTACAAGTCTGCTTACACTATGACGTTCTTGGTATTCGCTCATATCAATACGTGTCATAGCATTTTCATCATCAAATAAATAGGCCGCTAAAGCTTTCGCTAATTCTGTTTTACCCACACCGGTCGTACCTAAAAACAAGAATGAACCAATTGGTTTTTTAACATCTTGTAAACCAGCTCTACTTCTTCTTACTGCGTCAGAAATAGCCTCAATAGCTTCTACTTGTCCCACTACTCGCTTATGTAATTCTGCTTCTAAGTTTAATAATTTTTCACGCTCGCTTTGTAACATCTTAGTAACAGGGATACCTGTCCATTTTGCTACAACCTCTGCAATATCATCATGGGTTACTTCTTCTTTAATTAAGGAAGTTCCTTGTTGATTAGTGATTAATTCTTGCTGAAAAACTTCTAATTTTTCTTGTGCTTCTTTAATCTTACCATAGCGAATTTCAGCTACTTTACCATAATCGCCTTCACGTTCTGCACGCTCGGCTTCTGCTTTAAAATCTTCAATTTGTTGTTTTGTACTTTGAATATTTTCTACCACATCTTTTTCCGATTTCCATTTGGCAAAAATTTCATTGCGTTGCTCTTTTAATTCTGACAATTCAATATGCAATACTTTTAATTTAACCTCATCTTGCTCTCTTTTGATGGCTTCAATTTCAATTTCTAATTGCATTATTTTTCTATCTAAAACATCTAATTCTTCGGGTTTAGAATTAATTTCCATTCGCAATTTAGAAGCTGCCTCATCCATTAAATCAATGGCTTTATCGGGTAAAAATCGATTGGTAATATAACGTTGTGATAATTCTACAGCGGCAATAATAGCATCATCTTTAATTCGCACTTTATGATGCGTTTCATAGTTCCCTTTTATACCTCTTAAAATTGAAATTGCACTTTCAGTATCGGGTTCTTCTACCATTACTTTTTGAAAACGTCGCTCTAACGCTTTATCTTTTTCAAAATATTTTTGGTATTCGTCTAAGGTAGTAGCACCTATTGCTCTTAATTCGCCTCGTGCTAAAGCTGGTTTTAGAATATTTGCCGCATCCATAGCGCCTTCTCCTCCACCTGCACCTACTAGTGTATGAATTTCATCAATAAACAAAACAATTTCACCCGAACCCGAAGTTACTTCTTTTACAACCGATTTTAAGCGTTCTTCAAATTCACCTTTATATTTGGCACCTGCAATTAAAGCGCCCATATCTAAAGAATAAACAATTTTATCTTTTAAATTCTCGGGTACATCTCCATCAACTATTCGATGTGCTAATCCTTCCGCTATAGCGGTTTTACCTACCCCAGGTTCGCCAATAAGCATCGGATTATTTTTTGTTCGACGCGTTAGTATTTGTAATACACGTCTTATTTCCTCATCACGGCCTATTACTGGATCTAACTTGCCTGTACGGGCTAACTCGTTTAAATTCTTTGCATATTTGTTTAAGGCATTGTAAGTTTCTTCTGCCGAAGCCGAAGTAACACGTTCGCCTTTTCTTAGTTCTGCAATCGCAAGCTCTAACCCTTTTTCTGTAACACCTTGATCTTTTAAAATTTGGGCTACTTTACTTTTAGATTTTAAGATGGCTAATACAAGATGCTCGATAGAAACAAATTCATCGTTCATTTTCTTTGCAAGCAATTCTGCCTCATTCAAGGTTGCTCCAGCTTCTCGAGACAGCATTATTTCGCCTCCCGAAACTTTAGGAAAATGTTGTAATGTACTATCTAATACTTTCTTGAATACATCAAGATTAACATGTAATTTTTTTAATAAATAGGGCGTTACATTTTCATCAACTTCTAGAATAGCTTTAAAAATGTGCTCGTTTTCTAGTTGTTGGTGACCAAAGCCTTGCGCAACTTGTTGGGCTTGTTGCAAGGCTTCTTGTGATTTAATGGTTAAGTTTTTAAAATTCATATCATATACTGTTACTGTTTTTGTTAAAGTTGCTTACTTTTGTATGTGATTCAACAATAAGTATTCCAATACACTAATCGCGACAAAATGTCTGAAAAACAAAAGATTAGCTTTAATTTTAAGCCATTCTGTCCTAAAAAAAACTAATTATGGGAATTTTTGATTCTTTTTTCGGAAATAATGACAATACAAACAATAATGCTGTTTCCTTTCCTTGGAACATACTAACACATGAAGCGCAACTGAACGATGAAGTACTACCCACTTCATATAGCAAACCCGTTATCTTATTTAAACATAGTACACGATGCATCATCAGCCGAACAGCCTTAGCACAATTTGAAAAAAACTATACTTTTGAAGATAATTTTGAACGCTACTACCTAGATTTAATTAGCTACAGAGCGGTTTCTAATGCTATTGCTAATTTATTTGAAGTGGTGCATCAATCGCCACAAATTTTAGTAATTAAAGATGGTAAATGTCTATACAGTGCTTCGCATGAGCAAATTGACGCAAGTATTTTAGAGCGTTTTATTTAGTTATTTTCTAAATTTATTTCGGGTTAAGATTGCTTTTAATTTTGCTTTTAAATCCTCACCAGAGTCATATACCATTTGTTCATTACTTGGAAATGGAACTGCTCTTCTATCGAAATAGGTGTAATAATTACTTTCGCAAGCACGTTTATCACCATTGAAATTGGCATAAACATAATTAAAAACGTATTCACTACTTAATGGGAAAGTGTCTATTAATTGTGAGGTTCGTTGATCTACAAAATCAACCTTAGCAGTAACTTGACATGATTTGTATTGTGTAAATTCAAAAATTGAAACTGAAACCGTTTTCATATTATCTACCAGTACATTGTTTCCGTTTTGATCTTTAACATTATTTCCATTAGCATCTAAAAGTGGTTTTGTACCGTCTTTAATTTGTTTTTCTTCCGTAAATTGTTTTTCTTTAACTTGCTCTGGCGAAAGGGTAATAGCTCTAAAAGTAATCACTAATGAAAAATCATACGTAATACCTGACTGTTTTTTAGAATGATAAACGGTCCATTTATCATTTAAACCTAACGTTCCAAAATCTAGCAAATCATCTTGTAAACGGGAAGGAATAATCATTTGTGTGTCATTTTTTGTAGCTACATAGACAAAATCAGTGCCTTTAAATTGCGCCTCGTCTATCAATTTTCGCACGTCTAAGTAATTAGGGTTCAATTGGTCTAAATAAACCAAATCATCATACGCTTCTCTACAGTCTAGTTTATTAGAAGAAGTTAGTAGTTTTTTAGCATTTTGGTATAAATAACTGGTAAAATTCGTTTTACTAGCCAACAATTCATCCGTATAATCTTTAAAAGGAAAAAGTGCGTTTCTATTTTCTTTTAGTAATTTTAAGGGTAAAAGTGGTTTTATTTTATCCTGACGTGCCATAAGCTGTTTATACAAATCATAAACTCGCTCATAATTTGTAGCATTATTTTCTTTTACTAACAACTGAATCGCTTCTTCATCTCGCTCTTTTGCTTTGACAAATGATTCTTCAAGTAAATACACATAATCTTGATTACTTTTAGCATTCTTATTGGTACGCAAACCTTCAATTGCTCTATTAATAGCACCATCATAATCACCAGAACTTAGCATGGACTGAGTTTGTTTAACACCGCAAGCAGAAAAAATAAAAAGGATAAAAATCAATATACTTTTTTTCATATATGTAAAATTTTATTTGTAAAAGGTCATATAGTAAGCTTTACCAATTCAATTTCATTTAGAGTCGCCTATCTTCATTAGTGTTTGTATAGGCAATTTATATATTCAAAATTAGTAAAAACAATTACTTAATCTCATTGTTACTATTGTTACAATTTTAAATCAACGGCAGGTAATAATTTACTTGAAACTTCTCCAAAGCCGATACGTAAACCTTCTTTTTCACAAAATCCTCTGATAATTACCGTATCATTATCATTGATAAATTTACGCTCTGTACCATCGTTCATTTTTATCGGTTTCTGTCCACCCCAAGTAAGTTCTAACATGGAACCAAAAGAATCTTCAGTAGGACCTGAAATCGTTCCGCTACCCAT
Source organism: uncultured Flavobacterium sp. (assembly GCF_937876455.1). Taxonomy (GTDB): domain Bacteria; phylum Bacteroidota; class Bacteroidia; order Flavobacteriales; family Flavobacteriaceae; genus Flavobacterium. Next base: position 5,187 of record NZ_CALFIG010000239.1, on the reverse strand, counting down.
CATATCACCCGAATTTACACGACAACCGTTTATGGTATGATGTGCTAATTGCTGACTCATTGTCCAATACATGTATTTAAAATTACTTCTAGAAACAACGGTTTCAGAATTGTTTTTAGGCTGAATAGCTACTTCTAATTTAATATCAAAAGCATGATCACCAGTTTGTTGTAAATAAGGTAATGGTTTAGGTTCTTGTACAGGCGAAGAACATCTAAAGGGCTCTAAAGCATCCATGGTTACAATCCAAGGAGAAATACTCGAAGCAAAATTTTTAGCCAAGAACGGTCCTAATGGTACATATTCCCATTTTTGAATGTCTCTTGCAGACCAATCGTTAAATAACACCATTCCAAAAATATATTTTTCAGCATCATGAACAGATACAGGCTCACCCATTATGTTAGCATCAGTAGTAATAAAGGCTGTTTCTAATTCAAAATCTACCAATTTAGACGGACCAAAAACAGGTTGTGTTTCACCATTAGGTAACGTTTGTCCATACGGTCTATGCACAGGAATACCACTTGGCACAATTGTAGAACTTCTGCCGTGATACCCTACCGGAATATGTAGCCAATTGGGCAATAATGCATTTTCTGGATCTCTAAACATTTTACCCACATTGGTTGCATGTTCTTTACTACTGTAAAAATCAGTATAATCGCCAATTTGAACAGGTAATAACATTTCTACATCGGCTATATTAAAAATAACAATATCTTTATGTGCTGCATTATCTCTTAATGCAGCATTAGAATCTAAGAAAATATCGGATAAACGATTACGAACCAAACGCCATGTTTTTTTACCATCAGAAATGAAATCGTTAAGCGTATCTTGCATAAACATATCATCTGTAAGCTCAATACCTTCAAAATAACCTAACTGTTGTAAAGCACCCATATCTATGGCATAGTTACCTATCCTTGTACCTATTGTAATAACATCATCTTTAGTAATAAACACCCCAAATGGTATATTTTGAATAGGAAAATCACTATTTTTTTCTACGTGTAACCAAGATTTTCTACTTGGATCATTAGCATAATTTGGCATAGCAAGGTCGAATTAAATCGTTAATAAATTTGCAATCAAAATTAAGCTATCCATTCTATTTACCAAACATTTTTTGTATTTTTGGGCAAATTTTAATAAAAACTTCAAAAATGCAACGCGACGAACAACTATTCGACCTTATTTTAGATGAGCAAGACAGACAAATTCATGGAATTGAGTTAATTGCTTCAGAAAATTTTGTAAGTGACCAAGTAATGGAAGCTACAGGTTCTTGTTTAACAAATAAATATGCCGAAGGATATCCTGGTAAACGTTATTATGGCGGTTGCGAAGTAGTAGATATTGTAGAGCAAATTGCTATTGATAGAGCTAAAGCATTATTTGGCGCTGCCTATGTTAACGTTCAGCCTCACTCAGGTTCGCAAGCCAACACAGCTGTTTTTGCTGCCTGTTTACAACCTGGCGATAAAATATTAGGTTTTGATTTGGCACATGGAGGGCATTTAACACATGGTTCTCCCGTAAATTTTTCAGGAAAACTATATAAACCTTCTTTCTATGGTGTAGAACAAGAAACGGGAAGATTAAACTATGATAAAATTCAAGAAATAGCATTAGCCGAAAAGCCGAAAATGATTATTGCAGGTGCATCAGCCTATTCACGTGATATGGATTTTAAACGCTTTAGAGAAATTGCTGATTCGGTAGGTGCTTTGTTATTAGCAGATATTTCACACCCAGCTGGCTTAATTGCTAAAGGCTTATTAAACGACCCTATTCCGCATTGTCATATTGTAACAACAACTACACACAAAACATTACGTGGCCCTAGAGGAGGTATGATTATGATGGGTAAAGATTTTGAAAACCCTTGGGGATTAACTACTCCAAAAGGTGAAATCAGAATGATGTCGCATATTTTAGACATGGCGGTTTTTCCAGGAAACCAAGGAGGACCTTTAATGCATATTATTGCAGCTAAAGCTGTAGCCTTTGGTGAATGTTTAACAGATGAATTTTTCAGTTATGCCTTGCAAGTACAGAAAAATGCACAAGCTATGGCCGAAGCATTTGTAAAAAAAGGGTATAATTTAATTTCTGGTGGTACAGACAACCACATGATGTTAATCGATTTAAGAAATAAAAACATCACGGGTAAAGAAGCTGAAAACGCATTAGTAAAAGCTGAAATAACGGTAAACAAAAACATGGTTCCTTTTGACGACAAGTCGCCTTTCGTTACATCGGGTATTCGTGTGGGTACACCTGCTATTACAACAAGAGGTTTAGTAGAAGCAGATATGGAAACAGTAGTAGCCTTAATTGACAAAGTCATTATGCATTATACGGATGAAGCGGTTTTGGAACAAGTAGCTGACGAAGTAAATGAATTAATGGGCGAAAGACCTATTTTCACTTTTTAATTGTTAATTTAATACAACAAAATGATCAAAAAAATAGCACTATTTTCGTTGGTTTTGGTTACATGCATGAGTGTAGCACAAGAACGAAATTTAAAAAACATAAAAAAACTAACTTTTGGAGGCGATAATGCAGAAGCCTATTTTAGTCCAGATGGGAAAAATTTAACGTTACAAGTAACCAATAAACAATTTGGCGTAGCATGTGACCAAATTTATTCTTTAGACTTAACTAAATCTATTAGTGGGTTTCAGGATTTGCAATTAGTTTCTACAGGAAAAGGTCGAACTACTTGTTCGTATTTTATGCCCGATGGTAAACACATTATTTATGCTTCCACACACGGTGCAGATCATGCATGTCCTGCTCCACCCAAACCAAAAGACGGAAAATACCTTTGGGCTATTTATCCTGAATTTGACATTTATATGGCAGACAAAGCAGGTACGATTGTAAAACAACTTACAAATTCTCCTGGCTATGATGCGGAGGCAGTTGTTTCTCCAGATGGCAAAAAAATTGCTTTTACAAGTATTAGAAGTGGCGATTTAGAGATTTACACTATGGATATTGATGGCAGCAATGTTAAACAAGTTACTTACGGACTTGGGTATGATGGTGGGTGCTTCTTTTCACATGATAGTAAAAAATTAGTATTTCGCTCGTCTAGACCTAAAACTCCTGAAGCCATTAAAGACTATAAAGATTTATTAGCCGAAAATTTGGTTGCACCAACAGAAATGGAAATCTATACCTGTAACATAGACGGTAGCAATTTAAAACAAATTACGCACTTAGGCAAAGCCAATTGGGCACCTTTCTTTCACCCATCTGATAAGAAAATTATTTTTTCATCTAACCATCATGCAGTAAAAGGATATGATTTCCAATTGTATATGATTAATACCGATGGTACAGGTTTAAAACAAATTACATGGGAAAGCGAATTCAATGCCTTTCCTATGTTTTCACCCGATGGAAAAAAATTAGTATTCTCAAGTAACCGTCAAGGTGCGCCTAGAGAAACAAATGTATTTATTGCGGATTGGGTAGATACAGATGAAGCAGATGAGGTGCAAACAAACAATATGAAAAAACACATTAGCTACTTGGCTTCTGATAAATTAGAAGGAAGACTAACGGGCTCAAAGGGAGAAAAATTAGCCGCTGATTATTTAGAAAAAGAATTTAAAAAATTAGGCTTACGTCCTTTTGACAAAACATTTGTACAGCCATTTACATATATGTATCGAACCAATCCTCATGATACAATTTCAAAAGGCGATGCAATTACCGGACACAATATAGTTGCGTTTCTTGATAATGGTGCTAAAAAAACAATTGTATTAGGTGCACATTATGACCATTTAGGCTTTAACGAACATAATAATTCTACTAAGGCGAACTCAAAAGGCGAAATTCACAATGGCGCAGATGACAATGCTTCTGGCGTAGCTGGGGTATTAGAATTAGCCCGTATGTATTCACAAAACAGCACTAAAGAAAATGTGAATTTTGTATTTGCTTTATTTTCTGGCGAAGAAGATGGGTTAATGGGTTCTAAACATCTTGCAGCAACTATTAAAGACAAAGCAAATGTAGTAGCCATGATAAACATGGACATGATAGGCCGATTAGACGAAAAGAAAAGTTTAGTTGTAGGTGGTACTGGTACTTCTCCTCTATTTCCTGATGTAATAGAAAAAAATAAACCTGCTGGATTTAGCATTACACAAGAAACTGGTGGAGTAGGTCCTTCAGATCATACCTCTTTTTACTTAAAAGACATTCCCGTTTTATTTTTCTTTACAGGCACACACAACGACTATCATAAACCAAGCGATGACGAAGAAAAAATCAATTACTATGGTATTACAAACATTATTGGTTATGTAGCCCGTGTAGTAAATGAATTAGCAACACAAGAAACTATTGCATTTACAAAAACTAAAATTAATGCTGAAAAGAAAGTACCAAAATACAAGGTTACTTTAGGCATTATGCCTGATTATGCAGAACATAGCGATGGCTTACATGTAGACGGCGTTACCGAAAACAGACCTGCTCAACTAGCTGGTATTAAAGAAGGTGATATTATTACTAAAATAGGAGATTGCACGATCAAAGAAGTATATGGTTATATGGATTGTTTAGCAAAAATAAACGCCGGAGAAACCAAAGTAGTAACATTTATTCGTGAAGGCAAAACCATGAGCGTAAACGTTATGTTTTAAAAAAATTTAATACCTAAAAAAGCTTCCTTCATAGGAGGCTTTTTTTTTGCTCATTTTTTCTTTAGACAAAAAAAGCAATTCGACCGGTCGAGTTAAACAATTGCACCGGTCAAATTTAAAGTTCATGCTAAACAATAAAAAAGAGCTTTGAAAATACAAAAAACAAAAAAACGCTCAAGCTAGCTTGGCGTTTGTAACATCGATAGTACAGGATTACATATCCTGAAAAAGCTCCGCTTTGAAAATACTAAAAACAAAAAAACGCTCAAGCTAGCTTGGCGTTTTTTATTATTTTAGTATTTATTCGTGACCTCGACAGAATAATTTTTTATTCAAAAACAAACTCTAAAAATAGCGTTATTGGCTTTTATTAAAGGGATTACAAAACAAAAAAACTTTTTTAAGTAGACAAAAAATGAAATAAAATGAATGATGTTGTCACACTTTTGGGCACATTTTTTGGCACACTAAATTAAAGAAAATAACTTGTTATACTTAAAAAAAAGTCTAT
>NZ_CALFIG010000238.1 GCF_937876455.1 uncultured Flavobacterium sp. | reverse complement strand
ACTCCAAAAAGTGTGAGACGGCACTAAACCGCTTCTTTAAAAACAAGTTGACTTACTCGCAATTGTTTGATTATGTAGAGCAGAATTTACCTAAGCAATACTCATTAAAATTACCTGATTTGATACTTGAAAAATCATTGAAGGCTAATGAGAAAACCATTGCAATCAATTGCAATGATAAGGAGAAGATTAATTGGTTTGAGTTTTAAGACAGGAACTACTGTTTCTGTTTAGTTTAAGTAAAAAATGGAATAAACTTGACATTTTGTATTTTTGTTACTGATTATGAAGGTAACAGATAAGATACTAGCTAAAATAAGCCGAATAGATACAGGAGATGTATTCGGATATGATGTACTTGGAATAACCCCCAATGAAGTACTAGCAGCCTCTAAAGCATTAAGTAGATTAGTGGGTAAAGGAGTTGTTAAAAGAGCTAGAAAAGGATATTACTATAAACCTAAAGTTTCTGTATTTGGAGAACAAAAGCCTAGAGAAGATGTTTTGTTTTCTCTTTATTTGTTTGAAAAAAATAAGCAAGTTGCTTATGTTACAGGTACTCAATTGTATAATAGACTAGGTTTGACAAAACAAGTTCCTAATGCTATTCGAGTAGCTTCTTTTGAAAAGCAAATTAAGGGTAAAGTTGGTAATGTAATTGTAAAACCTGCTAAGAGTTATGTCAGGGTTACTAATGATAATATCAAATATTTAGAAATTTTAGATGTCATAAAAGATTTTAATAAAATACCTGACTTGAATAAAAGTAATGGTATTGTTTACTTGAAAAAAGTATTGCGTGATTTTGATGAGCTAGAATTAACAAAGCTAGTTACTTATGGAATGGCTTATCCACCCAAAGTTCGGGCTTTACTAGGAGCTTTGTTACAAGCTTTGAGGGTAGATTTTAGTCTTTATGATGTGCTGAAAAAATCAATAAACCCATTGAGTAGTTATAGATATGGTATTAATTCACAGATGCTTTTTACCACAACTTCTTGGAAGATTATTTAACATAAAAACGTGTCATTATCTCGACTTAAAAGCCCATAATGATTTGCTATTCGGCATCAATTAAATTTTAATTTCTTTTCTTACTTTTTTTAGTTGACTTCCTAGTCCTTTTTTGATTCTTTTGTTTTACATTTTTGTAGCTTTTTTGTATGTTTGTTGATTGGTAGTTGCACATTTTACAATTTTATTGCAAAATATGCTATACTCCACTAAAGAAAAACATTTCATCACTATTGTAAGACAAATTTGGTTTCAATCTATTAGTAATCAAAACTGTTATTCAATAGCATTGATATAATTTCAAAAAACGGTACTATTAGATGACTTCAAAATTCTCGTTTTTACAGGCTAAATACCCTGAATTATTTACTATCAGTGAATTGTCGGAGAAATTATATCATGTAGACCCAAGCTCATCACTAGCAAAATGTCGTTTGTTTTCAGAGAAAATGGCAATACTAATTTGGCAATTTGAAGATTTTGGAATTTTTGATGGCAATCAAGTTGAGCGAATAAATCAACTATTTTATAAAAACTGCATTCCAGATGTTGTTAAAGATTTATTTCACACGGTAAGAAAGTCGGGAAATAAAGCAAGTCATGATGGAACAGGGTCTAGTTCTGAAGCGTTGTTTATTTTAAAAAAATGCCTCCAACTAGCAAAGTGGTTTTATGAAACTTATGAGAATGATTTTCTCGAAATAGCAGATTATGTAATTCCCGAGGATGACCATAAAAATACCGTTGATGCCCTTAATGTAGAATTAGAAAGACTTTCTAAAGAAGTTGTAAACTATCAAACTAAGATAGCTTCGTTTAATGCATCCCCTGAAATTATATCTAAGCGTAAAGAAAAAGCAATTAAAAATGCCAACAATATTTCTTTAGATGAGGCTGATACAAGAAAAACATTCATTGATAAGCAATTAATTGAAGCAGGTTGGGAATGTGATTCAACTTATATTAACTACAGGACTAATAAATCGCTACCCGAAAAAGGGAAGAATAAAGCTATTGCAGAATTTCCTTGTGGGAATAAATGGGCTGACTATGCTTTATTTATCGGAACAACATTATACGGAATTGTAGAGGCTAAAAAATTTGCCACAGATATTTCTACAGATTTGCATCAGTCAAAAACCTATGCCGAGAATATACAACCGAATGATGATTTTGAGATTTTAGGAACTTGGAGAAATTATAAAGTCCCTTTTCTTTTTTCAACTAACGGAAGGAATTATTTAGAGCAAATTAAAACTAAAAGCGGAATATGGTTTTTAGATATACGGAAAGAGTCCAATCGTTCGGAAGCACTACGAGGATGGTTCTCTCCTGAGGGGTTACTTGATTTGTTCGAAAGAAATATTGAAACTGCCAATACAAGATTAATCGATAGTGATTATGAATATCTTGAAAAGGCAAGTGGTTTGGGTTTACGCTATTACCAGATAGATGCTATAAAAGCAGTTGAAAGTAAAATAATAAATCAACCCCATGACAAAAGAGCCTTACTGGTAATGGCAACGGGAACAGGTAAAACTCGAACAGTAATTGGGTTAGCCTACCGTTTTATTAAAGCCAATAGATTCAAAAGAATTTTATTCCTCACAGATAGAAGATTATTAGCAATTCAAGCCCTAGCGAACTTTAAAGATAATAAGGTTGAGGATTTAAATACGTTTGCGAATGTCTATAAAATGGAAGAACTTAAAACCGCTTTTCCTGATGATATAACACGTTTACATTTTGCGACTGTGCAAAGTATGGTTAAGCGACTTTTCTATTCTGATAGCGATGTTTTGCCAATTGATACTTATGATTGCATTATAATTGACGAAGCGCACAGAGGCTATAATTTAGACAAAGAAATTGATGAAAGCGATTTGTTTTTCAAAGATGAAAACGATTATGTGGGGCAATACAAAAGAGTTATTGAATATTTCAATGCTTACATTATTGGGCTAACAGCAACGCCAGCTTTACATACAACACAAATATTTGGTAATCCTGTTCACAATTATTCTTATAGAGAGGCAGTCATAGACGGATTTTTGACAGACCATGAACCGCCTTATTTGCTAAAAACCAAATTGAGCGAAGAAGGTATTCTTTGGGAAAAAGGAGAAAAGCCCAAAGTGTATGTTGCCGAAACCAATACCATTGAAGAACTGGCAGAGTTGGAAGACGAACTACATATTGAGATTGAACAATTCAATAAGATGGTTATTACTGAACCTTTCAACAGGGCAGTAATAAAACAATTGGTACAGGAATTAGACCCCGATGGAGATGAAAAAACACTGATTTTTGCAGTAAGAGATACGCATGCAGATTTAATTGTGCAGTTGCTTTATGAGGAATTTGCAGCTATTGGGTTGGATGTTCCGGAGGGAGTTATAGAGAAAATTACAGGAAATGTATATGATGTTGAAAGTTTAACCAAGCGTTTTAAAAACGAAAAATTCCCCAACATTGTAGTAACAGTCGATTTGTTGACTACAGGTATTGACATTCCTCAAATTGCCAATTTAGTATTTTTAAGAAGAGTTCGTTCCCGTATTTTGTTTGAGCAAATGATAGGACGTGCCACACGTTTGTGTCCCGAAATGGACAAACAATGTTTCAGGATTTACGATGCCGTTAGAGTTTATGAAGCTTTAGAAGGATACACTCAAATGCAAACGGTTTCCAATCCTACAATTTCATTCACTAAATTGGTAGAAGAATTAGATTTTATTGATACGCCTGAACGTGCTAAAAGACAATTAGAACAAATTATAGCCAAGTTACAGCGCAAGAAGAAAACAATCAATGAAGGACAATTAGACCAGTTCATGTATTTGGCAAAAGGAGATAGTCCCGAGGAATTTATCGAATTATTGAAATCTATTGACGAGAATGATGTTAAGAAAGTCATTTTTAATTATTCGAGTCTTTGGCAGTTTTTAGATGAAAAAATATACCAGCCTAAATTGCAATTGGTTTCTGAACACCACGATGAAATTACTGGCGTTGAGCGTGGTTATGGTAAAGCCAGTAAGCCCGAAGATTATATTGATGGCTTCAAAGCTTTTATTCAGGAAAACAGAAATAAAATTTTAGCGTTAAACATCATTTGCACTAAACCTGCTGAATTAGATAGAAAATCCCTAAAAGAGTTGAAATTACTACTCGACCAAGAAGGCTATAATACGATGACATTGCATACCGCTTGGAAGAATGCCAAAAATGAAGACATTGCCGCTGATATTATTTCATTCATCAGAACATTAGCTTTAGACACCCATTTAGTAAGCCACGAGCAACGCATTGAAAACGCAATCAATAAAATAAAAATGTTAAAACCTTGGAATAAGATTCAGTTAAAATGGCTCAATAAGTTTCACGACCAATTACTGGCTGAAACTGTTTTAACGAAAGAAGATTTAGATAAAGAACCTTTTAGTAATGAGGGAGGCTTTGCCAAGATAAATAAGGTTTTTGATAACGAATTAGAAAATATTTTAGTAGTGTTAAACGATAATCTGTATACAGCATAATGAGTGATATAATTTTATATAATACAGATGAAAATCAAATTCAAATAGAAGTTAAATTTGATAATGAGACTGTTTGGTTAAATCAGGCTCAATTAGCTACATTATTTGAAACAGATAGAACTTCTATTCTTAAACATATTCAAAATATATATGCTACTAAAGAACTTGATGAAGATGCAACTTGTGCAAAATTTGCACAAGTTAGAAAAGAAGGAAAAAGAGAAGTAAAAAGAGAAGTACTTCATTATAATCTTGATACTATAATTTCAGTTGGTTATAGAGTAAATTCTATCAGAGGAACTCAATTTCGTCAATGGGCAACAAAGCGATTAAAAGACTATCTAGTTAATGGATATGCAATAAATGAAAAGCGATTACAAGAAGCTACAGGTAAATTGCAAGACTTAAAAAATGCCATTAAGTTAGCGGCAAATGCTGGGAATATTGAAACGCTAACTACAGTAGAAGCTAAAGGGATTTTAGGAGTAATTGAACAGTATGCCTATGCTTTAGAAACTCTAGATAAGTACGACCATCAAGAGTTGACTATTGAAAAACCAAGTG
>NZ_CALFIG010000237.1 GCF_937876455.1 uncultured Flavobacterium sp. | reverse complement strand
GGAGTTCAGACGTGTGCTCTTCCGATCTCGATAAATGTGTTAAGAAAATCGACAAAAAACACTTTTTTTATGATTTTTTTTCATGAACTTTTGTATATGTCAAAATAATTAAATAGGTTTACGGCCTCAAATAAATAAAGTTATTAACCCAATTTTATATGAAAAAATTAGTATTATTATCAGCAACACTAGCTTTACTTGTAAGCTGTGGTAAAGGCGACAAAGGAGAGCTTGTAGGAGTTAAAGGTAAAAAATGGCATTCAGAAAAGCCATATGGAATGACCCTTGTCCCTGGTGGTGCTTTTATAATGGGTAAGTCAGATGATGACGTGGCAAATGTTCAAGATGCCCCTACAAAAACAGTAACTGTGCGTTCATTTTATATGGATGAAACAGAAATCACAAATAGTGAATACCGTCAATTTGTAGAATGGGTAAAGGACTCTACTATCCGAACAAGACTAGCTGTAACTGCTGAAGAGCAAGGTATAAAACCAGGCGGTAAAGGAAGCAAAACAGGTAGCATTGGTGATTTTGCTTTTGCAGATGTAGATCCTGCTAAAATGACGCCATATGACAAATATATGTATGACAACTATTATAGTTTAGGTACAGACGACGATCCCTATGCGTTCAGAAAATTGAACAAAAAAGTAAAATTAATCAAAGAAACTAAAAAATACCCAGATGAACATTACGTAGAAGTAATGGACTCTATGTATTTACCAGACGCTGAATCGTTTAATGGGTTAAAAACGATTGACGTTAGAAAATTAAAATTCAAATACAACCAAGTTGACTTAAATAAAGCGGTTAAGAAAAAAGGGCGTAAAAATTTCTTTGAGGAAACACCTCCTATCGAAGTTTACCCTGACACAACAGTTTGGATTAAAGACTGGTCTTATTCGTATAACGAACCAATGCACAATGACTATTTCTGGCATCAAGCGTATGCAGAATATCCAGTAGTAGGTGTAAATTGGAATCAAGCAAGAGCATTTTGTGCTTGGAGAACCATGTATAAAAATGCTTATGTAAAAAAATTAAAAGGAAGAGACCAAGTAAATTCATTCCGTTTACCTTCAGAAGCAGAATGGGAATATGCCGCAAGAGGTGGTGTAGAATCAGGAACCTATCCTTGGGGTGGACCGTATGCTAAAAATGACAGAGGTTGTTTCTTAGCAAACTTTAAACCGAATCGAGGAGATTATGCTGCTGATGGCGCTTTATACACTGTAGAAGCTAAATCATTTGAACCAAACGATTTCAACTTATATAATATGGCTGGAAACGTTTCTGAATGGACACAGTCTTCTTATGATGCGGGTGCGTATGAATTTGTTTCAACAATGAATCCTAATGTAGCTGATATGAAAAACCAAAGAAAAGTAATTCGTGGTGGTTCATGGAAAGACGTAGCGTTCTTTTTACAAGTATCAACACGTGATTTTGAATATGGAGATTCGGCAAGAAGTTACATCGGTTTTAGAACTGTTCAAGATTACATGGGAACAGAAACAACCGGAAACGGCAGAAGAAGAAAATAAAAAAACCAATTTTTAAAGATTATATTAACTTAACTAACTAAAATTATTTATTATGGGACTATTATCACCTAGAGTTATGAATTTCACCTATGGTATGGGTGCAGCAGTTGTAATTGTTGGAGCTTTATTCAAATTAATGCACTGGCCAGGAGCAAGTTTAATGCTTATTATCGGTTTAAGTACAGAAGCATTAATTTTTGGATTATCGGCTTTTGATAAACCTGAAAAAGAATTAGACTGGTCATTAGTATATCCAGAATTAGCAGGTGGTGAAGCAAAACCAAAATCAGCTAAAAAAGAAGATCCAAGTGAAGCTCAAGGGTTATTATCACAAAAATTAGACAACTTATTAAAAGATGCTAAAATTGATGGTGAATTAATGTCTAGCTTAAGCAATAGCATTAAAAACTTTGAAGGTGCTGCAAAAAATATCGCACCTACTGTTGATGCTATCGCTTCACAAAAGAAATATGCAGACGAAATGGTTAATGCTGCCAATTCATTAGAAGCATTAAATAATTTATATAAAGCACAATTAGACGGTGCTCAGAAAAACGCAGATGCAAATGCTCAAATTGCTGAAAATGCAGAAAAATTAAAAGAGCAAATGCAATCAATGACATCAAACATTTCATCATTAAACGCTGTTTATGGTGGTATGCTTTCTGCTATGCAAAACAAAGGATAATTAGTTTTATCGTTATAAATTAAAACTAAAATTATTAACAATTTAACTAATTAGAAAGAAAAATGGCAGGAGGAAAATTAACCCCTAGACAGAAGATGATTAACCTGATGTATCTGGTTTTCATCGCCATGTTAGCACTTAACATGTCAAAAGAAGTATTATCAGCTTTCGGATTAATGAACGAAAAATTCCAAAGTGTTAATGCTTTCTCTAAAGACTATAACGAAAGTTTATACATGCAGTTAGAGTCTAAAGCTGAAGAAAATAAAGCACAATTTGGCGTGCCTTATGAAAAAGCAAAACAAATAAAACCTATTATTGAGAGTTTCTATAAATTCATTGAATCAGTAAGAACAGAGGTTACTTCAAAATTTGAAGTTGAAGAAGACGGACCAAATAAAGGAAAATTACCTTATGAAGCCATGGACAAATCTACAATTGATGAAGATTGGTTTGAAGGTGACGGGTATTCTCCAAGAGGAAAAGAAATTGTAGGAGCTATCGATAAATTCAGAGCAGACATTAAAGCTGTTATCGGAAATGATGTAAAATACAAATTCATCATGGAAGATTTAGAAAAAAGATTTAGCACAGCAGATGTAACAAATGGAGAAGGAATCAAAATGAAATACTTAGATTATAACTTCAAAGGATTCCCTGCAATTGCTACAGTAGCTAAATTAACAGCTATGCAAAACGATGTTAAAAAAACTGAACAAGATTTGTACAATGCATTGATTGGAAATACAAATGCGCAAGCAGCCTCTATGAAAAACTACAAAGCTATTGTAGTAATGGATAAAAATGCATATTTCCAAGGAGAACAAGTTACAGGTAGAGTTGTATTAGGTCGTTATGACGAATCAACAGTACCTCAATCAGTAGTTGTAAACGGAGCAAGTACCTCAATTGAAAATGGTCAAGCTATTTTCAAAATGGGTGCGGGGTCTGTAGGTGAAAAAGACATCACGGGTAAATTTACATTTATTGAAGATGGAAAACCTGTGCCTATTGCTATTGAAGGAAAATACGTAGTAGTACCAAAACCTAACCAAGCTATTGTATCTGCAGATAAAATGAACGTAGTATACAGAGGTGTAGACAACCCTATTTCAGTTTCTATCCCGGGTATCTCTGCTGATAAAGTTTCTGCTAGCGCACCAGGTATGCGTTCTGCTGGAAAACCAGGAGCTTATACCTTAAGACCTTCAGGAACTTCAGTTACTATTAATGTAACAGGTAAATTACCTGACGGAAAATCAGTTTCAAGCAGCCAAGTATTCCGTGTTAAAGGATTGCCTGCTCCTACTGGAAAAATTCGTGGTGAAGTTTCTGCTAAAGGGCCTAAATCAAGTTTAGAAATCAGTACGGTAACTGCTGAAATGGTTGATTTTGATTTCCCAGTACAAGTACGTGTAAAACAATTTAACATTAAAGTACCTGGTTCACCTACTGTGGTTGTTTCTGGAAGCAAGTTAAACAGTTCTGCTATCTCAGCACTTAAAAAAGCAAGTAGAGGTGATGTAGTAACTATTTCTGAAATTAAAGCTGAGTTTATTGGTATTGATCAACAACCAAGAAACATATCGCCTTGTACATTTGAAGTACAATAATTTAAAAAAAATAAAAAATGAATTGGAGAAATTTTTTAATAGTAACTTTAGTATGTGTTAGCAGTAGCATTTTTGCACAGTCTAACTTGTTAAATGCCAAAACTCCAGACGAGATTGGTAAAAAAACAAAAGCAGAACTAAACGCTGATAACGACAAGCCTCTACCTTACGGTTATGTAGCTGATAGAGACATGTTTATGAGCAAAACAACTTGGGAACTTATTGATATCAATCAAAGAGTAAACTTCCCATTGTATTTTCCTGTTGATGAGGGTGTAGAATTAAGCGCAGATAGAAAACCTCTATATGCTGTTTTAATGAATGCCATCAAAGACAAAAAAATTACAGAAGTGTATGATTCTGGTTATTTTACAGCGAAAAAAACATATGAAGAAATTGAAAAATCATTGGTTTTCATTGATACCTTAGATCAAGGTATTGAAGAATTAAACTCTGGTGCAAAATCAGTTTCTCCTGAATTTATTGTAAAAACCGAAATCAAACCAATTGATGTTTCTGGATACAGAGTAAAAGGATGTTGGTACTTTGACAAACGTCAAGGCGAATTAAAATACCGTTTATTAGGTATTTGCCCAGTTGTTCCAGATGTTTACACAATGGGTAATGAAGCTACAAAAGAATATATCGATTTATTCTGGATTTATTTCCCAGCAGCAAGAGACGTACTTCATGGTGCTAAGGCATTTAATGATAAAAATTCATCTATGCCGATTTCTTTTGACCATTTGCTAAACGCAAGACGTTTTAATGGTAACATTTACCTTGAAGAAAACGTGTATGGTGATAGAGAAATCAAAGACTATATGAAAGAAAACTCTTTAATGCAGTTATTAGAATCTGAAAGAGTAAAAGAAAAAATCCGCAATTTCGAACACGACATGTGGAATTACTAATAAAAATTTTCTCCAATACATATAAAAAAACTCCTGCTATTAGTAGGAGTTTTTTATTTTTGTAGCATGATAGAAGTAGATTATTTAATTGTGGGGGCTGGTCTAGCTGGTATTTCGTTCGCCGAAACCTGCATCAGCAATGGAAAAACTATAGTAGTTTTTGACAATAACTCACAAAATTCTACTCTAGTAGCAGGCGGACTTTACAATCCGGTTGTATTGAAAAGATTTAGCGAAGTGTGGGAAGCGCAAAAACAACTTGAAACAGCCCTACCCTTTTATAAAAAAATTGAAAAAAAAATAAACCGTAGCTTTTTACATGAAATTTCTTTATTAAGAAAATTCAATTCTATTGAAGAACAAAATAATTGGTTTACGGCCTCAGATAAACCCTCTTTAACAAACTACCTCAACCCTACTTTAGAAAACTATACAAATGAAGCCATACAAGCACCCTATAAGTATGGCAAAGTAAACTACACTGGCTTTTTAGACACCGTTGGGTATAAACATTTTTACACAGCCTACTTGAAAGAAATTAATGCCTTAGAAGAAACTAGCTTTGAGTATGACAAAATTGAATGGCATGACGCTAAGTTATTTTATAAAAACTATAAGGCAAAACATATTGTTTTTGCAGAAGGTTTTGGCTTACACAAAAACCCCTTTTTCAACAACCTTCCATTAGACGGAACAAAAGGCGAATTACTTTTAATTCATGCTCCAGAATTAAAGCTTACTAAAATTATTAATGCAAGTATTTTTATTTTACCCGTAGGAAATGATAGATATAAAGTTGGGGCAACCTATAACTGGCAAGACAAAACCGCTCAACCTACACAAGAAGGCTTGCATGAATTAACTGCGCAGCTTAAAGAATTAATTACGTGTCCGTTTACGGTAGAAAAACATGATGCAGGTGTTAGACCTACAGTTAAAGACAGACGCCCTTTATTAGGTAAACATTTTGAAAAAAATAATTTATTTGTTCTAAATGGTTTAGGCACAAGAGGTGTTATGTTTGCTCCTTTTTTAGCTAAAAAATTATACCACTATATAGAAGATAATACCCCTCTAGATAAAGAGCTAGATATTGTTCGTATTTATAGGAAAATGGGAATTGTTAAATCTTAAGCTTTTTTTGCTTTCCAATTTTTGTCGAAACTAACAAACATATTTATCCAAATATTTCTAGACAAACGAATCATAACAGGCATAAAAACAATTAATGTAGCAATAATAGCTATAAATGCAGTTTTTAATGAAGTACCAATAAATACATAAGAAATAATAAACGCAGCTACTGCAAATGCCACACCTAATCCATAACTCACATACATTGCCCCGTAAAAGAAAGAAGGCTCAATAGCATAGCGTAAATCACAATGTGAGCAAGTTTCATGCATAGCATAGGTTTTAGACAAATTAAAAGGATTATTGTCTTCATACATGCTTTCTTCCTGACAACGCGGGCAAGTACCTTTAAAAATACTCGCTATTTTTGAACCTTTACCAAACATTTTCTCTTTTTTTATACAAAGGTAAAATAAGTATAGTATTTTTGCGTCACATTTGTTACATATCATGCTAAACATACATAATTTATCTGTTTCCTTTGGTGGAACATACCTTTTTGAAGAAGTTACCTTTAGACTTGGCGCAGGAGACCGCGTAGGCTTAGTGGGTAAAAATGGAGCTGGAAAATCAACCATGTTAAAAATACTTGCGGGCGATATAAAACCCGATAACGGTAGTATTGCGACAGAAAAAGAAGTAAAAATTGGATTTCTGCGTCAAGATATTGATTTTGTAAAAGGAAGAACTGTATTAGATGAGGCGTATCAAGCATTTGAAGAAATCAAAAAAGCAGAATTAAAAATTGATGAAATCAATCATCAATTAGCCACTAGAACAGATTATGAAACCGAAAGTTATTCTGAATTAATTGAACAACTAAGTGATGTGCAACACCATTATGAAATACTTGGCGGGTACAATTATGTAGGAGACACAGAGAAAATATTACTTGGACTAGGCTTTAAACGTGAAGACTTTGATAACCAAACAGATACTTTTTCTGGCGGTTGGCGCATGCGTATTGAATTAGCCAAACTGCTATTACAATCAAATGACATTTTACTTTTAGATGAACCTACAAACCATTTAGACATAGAAAGTATCATTTGGCTTGAAAGCTTCCTTAAAAATTTCCCTGGTGTTGTTGTGATTGTTTCACACGATAAAATGTTTTTAGACAATGTAACCAATAGAACAATTGAAATTTCTCTAGGAAAAGCATACGACTTCAGTAAGCCCTATTCACAATATTTGGTACTTCGAGAAGAAATTAGAGAAAAACAATTGGCTACACAAAAAAATCAGCAAAAGAAAATTGAAGAAACAGAGAAGTTAATTGAAAAATTTAGAGCGAAAGCTTCAAAAGCTTCGATGGCACAATCTTTAATCAAAAAACTGGATAAAGTAGAACGTATTGAAGTGGATGAAGACGACAATTCGGTTATGAATATTTCATTTCCTGTGTCTATTACACCTGGAAGAGTGGTTGTAGAAGCCGAGCACGTTACTAAAGCATACGGCGAAAAAACAATTTTAAAAGATATTTCATTGCTAGTAGAGCGAGGCAGTAAAATTGCCTTTGTGGGTCAAAATGGTCAAGGAAAATCTACATTTATCAAAGCAATTGTAAAAGAATTTGAATTTGAAGGAGCTATTAAATTAGGACATAACGTGCAATTAGGCTATTTTGCCCAAAATCAAGCAGAATACTTAGATGGCGAAAAAACCTTGCTTGACACAATGTTAGAAGCTGCTCTAGACTCTAACCGAAGTAAAGTACGCGACATGTTAGGTGCTTTTTTATTTAGAGGCGATGATGTAGAAAAGAAAGTAAAAGTACTTTCGGGAGGGGAACGTAATCGTTTAGCACTTTGTAAACTATTACTACAACCCATTAACGTTTTAGTAATGGATGAACCTACAAACCACCTTGATATTAAATCTAAAAATGTATTGAAAGCCGCTCTTCAAAAATTTGAAGGCACACTGCTACTTGTTTCACACGACCGTGATTTCTTGCAAGGAATGGCCAATACCGTTTATGAATTTAAAGACCAAAAAATCAAAGAATATTTAGGTGATATTAATTTCTTCTTAGAACAGCGTAACGCTCAAAATATGCGCGAAATTGAAAAGAAAGACGATGTAAAACTAGCATCTCCTACTCAACAAACCGCAACTAAAAATTTAAGTTACGAAGAACAAAAAGCACAAAAAACATTGCAGAACAAACTTTCTAAAATTGAAAGTCAAATTCAACAATTGGAGAAAGAAATAGCAAAAGATGATGAAAATTTAGCCAAAAACTATGAAAAACTGATGGAAGATGTTACGTTCTTTGGTGCCTATGAAAAGAAAAAGAAAGAACTGAATCAATTAATGGAAGAATGGGAAACGGTTCAAATGGAAATCGAGAGCTAATATCTACTTTTTGAATATAAACTATTTAAACGGATGCCTTTGTTGCCAAGCTGTTTCAGGCTCTAATCGTTTAAATAATTTTGGAATCAATTTATTTACAATAGCATTTGTGTGATAAATGAATCCCGACATTTGTACAGGAGTTGCACCAATTGAACTTTTTATTTCTAAGGCTGTTCGACCAAAAATAATTTTTTCAAAACCATGTTCTATGCCAAATTTAGTCATGTTATACAACATATTCAGGTACAACATTTTTTCTTTTTGAATGGTTTCATCATAGCCTAAAAAATAAGTCTCCAATACGTTATCATTTAGCAATAAAGAATGAAAACCTACTAATCTCCCCTCAAAAAAATAGCCACAGATTCTAAAACGACTGCCACACTGTTTTTTAAATGTTGAAAAATGATTTTTAGCTAAGAAAAAAGTGTTAAATGGGGCATTTTGGGCCACATAATGGTATAGGTTATAAATAGCTTCTTCGTAATGAATGACTTCGTTTACGTCAAGCTCTCTCAATTCTACGCCTTCTATTTTTTTATGTGCGCGTTTAAATTGATCTCTATATTTTTTTGAAAATGCCGCTACATAATCTGATTCTGTTTTCCAAGAAGCAGGAAGATTAAAAATCATATTCGGTTGCGTATTAAACTCATACAAAGATGAAAAATGATGTTTTTTCAATTCAACCGAACAATGTTCATAAAAATCTTTAAATGAAACCAAATGAATGTTGACTTTCTTTTCCTTAAAATAAGTTACTAATGCTTGTGCTGATTGAACTAAAATTTCACTCACACTAGCTAAATCTATTGGTATAGAAAACGCATAACTGTTTTGACCCGTAATCATATTATTTCCTAAAAACAAAACATGAGAAGCAAAATTTTTAAATATAAAATTTCGAAGTGCGGTTTTTAAGCATTTATCTCTTTCTCCAAATGAATCTAACTGATGTACATTTAAATATTGCGCCAAAGCGACTCCAATTAATGTCGAATTTTTAAAAATAGCTATGTAAAAACAATGCATATTTGTAGGAGCAGATTGTTCTAATACTTGAAGATATGGAGTCTGCAAAAAATGATTTTGCGCAGCTACTTCATCCCAATTTGAGGGCAAATCAGCAGTTTTTGTAACTATTTTAAATGATAAGTTTTCCAATGCAAAAAAAATTCGTCCCACAAAAGTAGGACGAATACTATTTAAATAAATGTTAAATTATTTCCAGCCACAAATAATAGCTCCCATAATTGTCAAAGAAACAATCCAATACCCAGCTGTTACTAGTATATAGCGCCATGATTTATGTTCAAACAAACCATTAATAGCAGTAACTGGCAATACAAATGAAACACCTGCCATAAAGCCATGTAGTGCACCATGCTTGAAAGTTCGGAAAGCATCTCCTTTATCTTTCAAAAACTCAAGTAATGAAGCATTTGACTCGTCACCACCTACTAACTGAATCGCTCCTATTTGATGAATCACCATCATTGGAACAACCATAAATGAAATTAATAAAGAAAAAATTAATGTTAATCCGAAGATTTTAATCAAATTCCCTTTTTGAGCCTTCTCTTCGGTCATGCCGGTTTCATTCATCCAAATCGTTCCGAAAACTTTTGGGTTATACCATACAAAACCTACTAAAAATGTTGAAAAAGCAGCTACTAAGCATGCAATTGGATTAATTGGCATAATAAATAATTTAATTGGTTAGTATTCCAAAAATACTAAAAAAATTATTCATGTGTATCATTATTTTCTCTGTATTTGCAACACCCATGAATTTTTTCATAATCTTCATCTGTGGCTTTTATTTGTTCGGTATCATGTCCTGCTTTTGCAATCGCTTTTTGAACATCTTCTACAGAACATTTTGTTTCATCAATAATTAAATGAATGTCTTTGTGATCTACATGCCAATCTGCTGATTTCACACCTTTTACAGAATAAGCCGCTTTTTCTATCCTTTTTTTGCACATACCGCAACTTCCATTAACTTCAAAGGTAATTTGCTTATTTTTATTAAGTTTTGTTTGTGAAGTTTTGGTTTCATCTTGTTTTACTTCTTGTGCTTGAACGCTTGCCATGCAACAAGCAATAACAGCAATTAAAATTAATTTTTTCATATGTAAATAATTATTTGTTTGTTTTTAAGATTATATGGCACGCTTTGCCAGTTCAAATTCGTTTCGGGTCGCCTATCTTCATTGGTGTTTGTTTATGCGATTTCATAATTATAAATTTTACTTTTTTATTTAATCTTGAATCTCAATCCAGCATAATACATTCTACCAAATACTGGCCCATATACCATAGTGCTGTCAAAATAAGGCCCAAATGGATTATCATTACCCAAAATAGCATTTGATTGTCTAAAATTAGTTAAATTTTCTCCTCCAACATACATTTCAAACACACTCGAAAACGTTCGGGTGATTTGTGTATTAATTAAATTATACGATTTTGTATAGGCGTTTAATTGGTAAGCACTTGGATTAGAAGCCGTATTTGGTAAACGCTGTGCTCCAATCCAATTGAAGGTAGCATCAAATTTCCACTGTTGTCCCTTTTCTTTTATATGTGTTTCAAAAGCAATATTTGCAAAAAAACGATGTTTAGCCTGCAATGGTTTTTCCAATAATCCTGTTTGATAATCTGTCTTTACATTTAAATATTTATAAGCCGTACGAATATCTAAATGTGTAATGATGTTAAAATTCCATTCTAGTTGAAAAGATTCGGCAAAACTTTGGCCTTTCAAATTAAAAAAACGCACTTGTTGAGGATTTTCTAAATCGACTACTACTTGATTTGTAAAGTCGGTTTTATAATAATC